>NZ_WQMP01000083.1:0-4327 GCF_013366855.1 Wolbachia endosymbiont of Madathamugadia hiepei | reverse complement strand
ATTTGGTAGTTTCTCTATTTGTAGCTAAGTTAAACTACCAGTTTTTGCTACATCTTTCCTTATTTTCTCATGATAAACTTTTTTCACAGGGACTAGAGCTTCAAGCTGGTTCTCATTTAAAATAGGGACAATAATTTTTAGTTTTGTCTCATTTAACTCCTGAGCGAGAGTTTTGAGTTGGTGGTTGGTTAAGTGATCCACCAAAGCTAGGAATCGATTGTCGGTTAAGTGCTCTGCTAAAGTTTGAAGTTGGTTGCTTGTTAAGTACTCTACTATGTTTTGAATGTAAGTATCTGTCAAATTCTCAAGCGGAAGAATACCACAATTTGACATTGCATCATATAAGTCTTTTATGACATTAATTATCGCCTCTTCAAAATATCGAGTACTATCAGTCATATTTCCATCTTTATCTGAAAGGTAAGCGATTACATTTTCACCTCCATATTCATTACTTCTCATTATCTTAACTGAACCATCTTCATCTTTTACTATATCAATTACGCTTTCACTTTTTACTATAGTAAAATGTAAGTCAGGGATAAAGAGCATCAGCCTGTGCGGGTAGCAATTTGCATCAACTTCGATTTCTTTATAATATAAATAATTAACACATGTTACTTTTAAAGTCGCTATCAGTGACTTCCTCTCTACCATTAGTTTCAAGGCTTCTTCCAATTTTTTCAATAGCCTCACTGCTATCTATCTTAAAAATATATTTCTTTTCACTCATAAAAATCTCTCAATAAATTTACAATTATCAATATTATAATGTCTATTAGTTAGTTTATTGCTAAACTAGCATATACTATAATTATAATAACAGATACCATTCGCATAAGCTTGCGTTGCTCTGCTATGCAAGTAGTGCGACACATGAACATTGCAATTACAGGTAACTTGCGGTTAAAAGTAGCCAGTATCTGCTACTTTTATGACATCTTTTCTTGCGGGGGTTGCATTCAAACCGTAACTAACCTTTATATTTAAGAAATTTACCAAATGGAGAAAAAAGCAAAAGAAGTCCCGGTCGGTGGCTAATTATTCAGATGTACCTCAAATATCGGCGTTTTTATCCTCAACGCTACGATTCAGCTACTTTTAAATGCAAATAACCAAAACTACAAACGTTAAGAAATTTACTGAGCGGAAAAAAAGGCAAAAAAACTCTGAGGCAGCTAGTATTCAAATTCTCCCTTGTCTATTTGACGTTCTATACTGTCTTAAACGACTTATAAGCGCGTTTCAGCTTGAAAACCAGAAGTTTTAAAAAGACGTGAGGTACACATATTGCAAAAATTTAAACATGAGACGCCAAATACCCTAAGTTTTTTGTCATTAACCTGCACAGGTTGCTGAAGATAAATAGCTTCACTATCATTATAAGGAGGCTGGTGAAGGTTGTCAAGTAGTTTTTTGCTCTGTTTCTATGCTACTTGGATGACACTGTTTGTTGTAAACTCACTTTTACTATATGATTACTTTTTTAGAGCGTTTTGTCTACCTCATTTTACCACTTCGCTGAATAGATACTATTTAATTAGTCGTCAATCCTGATTTTTAAGTTGTGCTAGCGCGCTGCGGCCATTTAGGGAGCCAAGGTTTTTAACCTGGCTGGCTAATATAAAAGAGTTGTTTTTCAGGTACCTATCCATGAATTTTGCAAGTCTCTTTGGATTACTCAAATAACTCCACTCTGCTTGTAAAACTTTTATGTCACTTTGCGCTAAACTAATTTCTCGTTTTATTTTTTTTAGTTCTTCATTTAATAACTGAACATGTAATTTTACCTTAAATAGCCCTGTAATACTGAAAAAAAACATAACCATTGAGATAATACAGAAAGTTCTCATGATAACCTCTGTATAGCTCTTAGTTTTGCTGAACGCGCACGTGGATTCGCATTTATTTCTTCCGCACTCGCTTTGATCACTTTTTTATTTAGGAGGGAAAATGTTCTATAATCAGCAGATCTTGGTTCACACAAACCTCTGAAAAAGGTTTTAATTATACGGTCTTCTAAAGAATGAAAAGTAATGACAATTAGTTTGCCATTCTTATTTAAAATTTCAGATGCGGCCTTAATACCTTTTTCAAGTTCTCCAAGCTCATCGTTTACCCATATTCTTATTGCTTGAAATGTCCTAGTTGCAGGATCAATTTTGCTTTTTCCACGAAATACCACAGAACGTACAATATCTGCGAGTTCAAATGTAGTTTTGATAGGTTTTTTCCTCCGCGTGTTTACTATCGCCCTTGCAATTTTGCGAGAATGACGTTCCCCTCCGTAGTTATATATAGTGTTTGCAATTTCTTCTTCACGCAAAGCGTTAACAAACGTTGAAGCGTTGATTTGAGAAGAGCCATCCATACGCATATCAAGCGGACCATCATGTAAAAATGAAAATCCTCTATTTCCTTCATCAAGCTGCATAGACGATACTCCAACATCAAATATAACTCCATCCACGCCTTCAATAATTCTGTCTGGTGTCATTCCATCACATTTTTTTTTCCGAACTCCAGTGTCAGCTATTCGGATTCTGCTCAGTATGCTTTTAATATTGCTAAATTTTTCAATAAATAGCTTTATTTTGCCGGGATACTTGATATTTAAACTATCATAAAATTTAACAACCGTTTCATCTCTATCAATTGCATACACTTTGCAATCAGCGGACTCCAGTATTGCTTTGCTATATCCTCCAGCTCCAAACGTAGCATCCACATACACACCACCATTTTGTGGTGAAAGTTGTAATAGCATCTCTCTTAACAAAACTGGAATATGTGTCATAGTGTCCTATCAAAAGGTTTTGTGTATACAGATAAAAATGGCTTCCTCACTAAAACATGGTGAAATATATGATATAAAAATACTCGATATAGTCAATGATATAAAAATATTAAGATTTAATGAGATATCATTATTAATATAATATTCACATAATGCTCACATTTTAACATTATATTTGAAAAAACAAGGAATATCGCTATTATATCAAGTAAACTGCAGAAGATTTTATGCAACAAATAACAAAAGTAATATTTTCAAGTTTAATTTGTAACACCTTATTGTGGTATGACCATATGCTTTTTGGTCACCTAATCAGTATAATCGGCGGTGTGTTTTTTCCATCAGATGATCAATTGGTTAGCATACTGAAGGCTTTTGGAGTGTTTGCAGTGGGTTTCCTGATGAGGCCAATCGGTGCTGCTATATTTGGCCATATTGGTGATAAATATGGGAGAAGGGTTGCTCTATTGCTCTCCATTGTATTAATGACTCTATCAACTGTATCAATCGCCTTTGTTCCGGGGTATCAAAACATTGGAATACTCGCATCAATACTGGCGGTATGTTTAAGGTTATTGCAAGGTATATCCCTTGGAGGAGAAGCAGGAAATGCCCCGTTTTTAATAGAGCATGCTCCTAAGGACAAGAAAGGATTCTTTGGCAGTATCGAAGTACTCAGTGCAATTCTTGGTTCAATATTAAGTCTTATAGCAGTACTCATATGCAAAAAAGTATCCGATTTTGAATCTTGGGGATGGAGATTACCTTTTGTTTTCAGTTTAGTGATGGGATTAATCAGTATATATACAAGATATATACTTGATGAGAGCCCAGAGTACAAAAAGCAGAAAAATCCACCTCAATTGCCGTTAAAAGAGTTGTTAAACAGCTATAAAAAACCTTTTCTGATATCGGTAGGAGTCGACATAGTCGAAAATTCATCCCTTTATATATACCTAGTATTTTTCAATGTACTTACATCAAAAATAAATACTCATTTTAACCACATGGTGGAAATACTGAGTCAAATTGCGCTCGGAGGACTGACTATATTGTTTGCAATACTTTCTGACAAGATAGGAAGAGAAAAAGTCATGAAATTTGCATTTATGGCTTTCATAGTAGTAAGTTATCCAGTTTTTTTTATGATACTAAGAGGTGACAACTTGCTAACCGTAGTGGCACACGTTCTTTTTATAATCCCAATAGCTGCATCACTTGGTCCTGTCAGTGCACTTATGTGCGAATTATTTCCAACAAAGGTGCGGTATAGCGGATTTAGTTTATCAAGAAATATAGCTGCTGGATTTTTTGGCGGCCTTGCACCATTTATATGTACAACAATTATTAAGATTACAGAACAAGAAACTTTAGCAAGCTTTTACATGATTTTCTGTGCGTTGATTGGACTAGTCTCTGTGAACAAAAGTTTGTCATGGGAAAATAAGGAAAGATGTAGCAAAAACTGGTAGTTTAACTTAGCTACAAATAGAGAAACTACCAAATGGCATATTATATAAAAGAAGGAAA
>NZ_WQMP01000082.1:0-4361 GCF_013366855.1 Wolbachia endosymbiont of Madathamugadia hiepei | reverse complement strand
TGATTATGGAGAGGCTAGATTCCAGCGGGCTTTGTTGCATGGCAACTAAAAAATCTAGTCTCTCCATAATCATCAAAACGTCGTATTTTAATATAAAACAGCTACTTTTATATTCACCAACTTAATAAAATTCCTGGATGCCAGTGTCGGAGCACTGGGATGACAAGAAGAGGGCGCTGGCATGACGCCCTTGGATGATTATGTGAAATGCTCCTTCACATAATTATCAATAATTGCCTTAAATTCCCCAGAGATGTTATTGCCTTGTAAAGTTTTAAAGTATTTACCGTCTTTATAAACTGCTGAAACGGGCTTTTCTCCATACCCAGGTAAGCTGATTCCCAAATTTGCGTGTTTACTCTCTCCAGGGCCATTTACGATGCATCCCATAACAGCAATACTCATATGCTCCACACCTGGATTTTTTTTCTTCCAAGTTGGCATGCGAGTTTTTATATAATTATTTACTTCTTCAGTTAATATACGAAAACGATCGCTATTTGTGCGCCCACATCCAGGACATGAGCTAACTTGAGGATTAAAGTAGCGCAAACCTATAGATTGCAATATTTCTTGACATACTGTCACTTCGTTAGTTCGTAATTCGCCAGGGCGTTGAGTTAAAGAAGCACGTATCGTGTCTCCAATACCATTTTGTAATAAGTAAGTAAGCCCTGCCGTAGTATTTATCACGCCTTTGTTGCCCATACCAGCTTCAGTTAAGCCCAAGTGCAAAGCATAATTGGAGGATTTTGCAAGCGCTGTGTAAACTGAGATTAAATCTTGCACTCTACTAACCTTACACGAAATGATTATTTTATCCGCACCGAGGCCAATTTCTTCAGCCTTCTGTGCACTGCCCAGAGCTGACATTACAAGTGCCTTGCGCAATACAACATCAGAAGGTTTTGGACTACTAGACAAGGAGTTCTCATCCATTAGTTTTTGTGAGAGGTACTTATCAAGGCTGCCCCAATTTACTCCAATTCTCATTGGAATGTCGTGCTTTATTGCATACTCTATAACCCTTTCAAATTTTCCATCACGTTTGTTGCCAAAGCCTATATTACCTGGATTTATCCTAATTTTACCCAGCATCTTAATGTTGTCTTGATAATCTTGAACCAGCCTGTCCAGCTCATATTGCCCACAACCTACCAGTATCTTACCGTCGAAGCCTTCTTTATTCAACTCTTCTACTACATAAGGTACTGCTTTTGTCACTTCCTCTGAATTCAAAGCAATTCTCACCAACTCCGAACCTGCACGCGCTAATTCCATTACTTCTTTTGCATATTGCTTAGCACTGCTTTTTATGTCGTTAGGATCTATGTGTACACCAAGTGCCATGGATTGAACAACTATAGGATTATTTCCACCTATTTTCACTTGTCCAACTTTTACAGTATGAGTCTTATGTCGAGAGGTGGGTTCATCACTCAAGTTGTAATCTACCAAATCCTCATTCAACATGTCATTAACGACTAACTTATTTTGCTGTATCAGCTACATTTCCAAATGAATCCGAATGAATCCGAACCGTTCAAGCTATGCTGCGTCACGTTATTTAGATCGGCAATGGAATCACGCGAGCATGTTTTTTTTGATGGAGTGTCTTTTATAGTAACATTTATAGGAGAGATTTTTTTCTCTCGTGTTGTAGTAGCCTTTTTTCCTTCCTGTCGTTTGCTTTCAAGTTGCTCATCTTCATATTGAGCTTGATCTATGAATACAGCTCCTTTCAGGCGGGTGATATTGATGCCATGCTGATTTACCATAGCATCCTTTTCATCTTCAACTATACAAGCTTCTATGTCACTTGGTTTATTACCAAGGAGAGCAATTTTTTTTTCTTTTAATTTCTTTGCTAGGTTTTCTTTGTCTATGTTAGCATTAGCTCGGCCTTGCAACTTTTTTTTCTTTAGGAGTTCCCTGCGCTTTTCATATAGTTTATATGACTCAGCAAAATCCTCATCTTCATGAAAGTTTGCACCGCCAGGATTACCCTGTGGTACATATTTCTTACTAAGTTTCACCTTAGATTTAGCTTCAGTATCATGTGAAACAAAAAGACTAAAAACCAAAAACATTAATATAAATAAAACTTCAGAAAAAATCCTAAGCATATGGTGCTATAGTAAATACTGTCTTTTAAAAAATAACAATTAACGGACTTTAAGTAAACCAGAATCTTTACTAACTTTGTAATGAATGGTGATTTCATATCCTATTAACACAGGCAAGATTTATATTTTTTAAATATTTATATGCGTCTTTCCGACTTATCTAATTCCTGTTTTTTTCTTTATTAATATATTAAGAAAAAAGGTTGACTTTTTATCTAGAATAACATAAAATTGAACAATAGATAGCGAGGAAACAACTATAAGAACCGCCTAATAGCCACCTAAGACCCTTATTTCCCACTCAAGTTCAACGCTAAACTTATCTTTCACTGCATCTCTTACCTTGTTGCCAAGGTTTTCCAAGTCAGATGCAGTTGCATTATTGTAATTGAGCAGAAAATTACAATGTTTCTTAGAAATTTTAGCTCCACCGTTATCTAACCCTCGACAGCCGGATTTATCAATCAATTCCCATGCTTGGTAGTCTTTTGGATTTTTGAATATGCAACCAGCAGTTTTCCCTCTTATTGGTTGGCTTTTGTTTTTTTTATCGATAATTTCCTTTAGCCTACGCAATATAGCCTCATATTCTGAACTTACTCCTGTAAACTCAGCTTCAACGAAAATCCACTGCCCCTTCAGGCTATGTCCACGGTAAAAATAACCCATCTCTTTGCTGGAGAGTTCATATAGATTTCCATCCTCTAAGTTCACTGCTTTTATCAACTGTACAACACTTGCAACATCACTACCATACGCACCTGCATTCATTTCTAGGCCACCGCCAACTGTGCCTGGAATTCCAACCAAAAACTCAAGTCCACTAATTTGTTGCTCCCCGGCAAAGTAAGCGAGATTGCCAAGTAGGGCAGCACCACCTGCAACAATAGAATTGCTACCTTTATATTTAATATACGCAAACTCCTTACCCAATTTCACTGTTATGCCTCGAATGCCACTATCTCGCACTATTATGTTAGATGTTGCACCGATAACATTAATTGGCAATTCAGTATTTTTAATCAAGCATGTTAAATCTTCAATATCACGTGGTTTAAACAACACATCAGCTTGTCCACCGACATTCAACCACGTCATTTTAGACATCGAAACATTATAGCGATAGATTCCACGTACTTTAGGTAAGCTTATAAGCATTTTGATTTCAACTCTAATCCTGCATCCATACCTATTTTTTCTGCATCTTCTGCAAATGAAGTGCGCTCAGTAAAGTATATGTTTTTTTCGTCTGCTAACATACAACGAAGATGTAGCATATTTTCACTCACATATTCTGCCAAAGCTGCAAGTGGTGTAAAGCATGAACCATTCACTGTCTTCATAAAGCTACGTTCCGATTTTGCCCTTATAAAAGACATATTATTATTAATTTTCTCTAAAAGATCGATAATTTTTACATCATTTTTTCGACATTGAATGCAAATTGCCCCCTGCCCTACTGCACTTAACATGATTTTTGGTGGTAATACCTCTGTAACTAAGTGATGCTTTTTTAATCTTATGAGCCCTGCTTCAGCTAGAATTATTCCATCAAAACTATGATTTTGCAATCTAGTTGTCACATTTCCACGAAGTGGCACTATATTTAGATCTGGCCTGAAGTTTAGTAGCTGAACTTTTCTTCTTATTGAAGAAGTTGCAATCAATGCTCGCTGTGGCAAAGCCTCAAGGCTGTTATATTTATTAGAAATAAACGTGTCGCATGGACTTAACCTCTCTAAAACACAAGGAATTGCTAAATCTTTCGAGAAAAATGCAGGGACATCTTTCAGCGAATGAACTGCCATATCTATATTATTCTCAAGCAATTCAGTCTCAATTTCTTTGAGGAACAGTCCTTTACCTCCTATTTCGGCGAGGTTTGCATTGGCATATTTATCACCAGAAGTTTTTATTTCAATGATCTCAGCAGATAAACCAGGAAAAGAGTCCAGCAACTTTTGTTTTGCCTCTAAAGCTTGAGCAATCGCAAGGCTGCTTCCTCTGGTACCTATTCTGATTAACATGTGTATAGCTATTAAAATTTCTTAGGTGTAGCACCCCTAAGTAATGTGACACGAAATATTATAGAATTCAAGTCTGTGATTGCTAGTCTCTGTGAAAAAAGTTTATCATGAGAAAACAAGGAAAGATGTAGCAAAAACTGGTAGTTTAACTTAGCTACAAATAGAGAAACTACCAAATGGCATATTATATAAAAGAAGGAAATTGAAA
>NZ_WQMP01000081.1:0-4387 GCF_013366855.1 Wolbachia endosymbiont of Madathamugadia hiepei | reverse complement strand
GTTATTTTGTAGCCTGCCTGCTGTATCAATCAAAACAACATCAACGTTCTCTTTTATAGCTTGGCTTACAGCTCTATATGCAACACTTGCAGAGTCGCTACCGTACTTTCCAGTAACAATGGAGCAACCAGAACGTTCTGCCCAAATGTTTAACTGTTCACTAGCAGCAGCTCTAAATGTGTCACACGCAACAAGCATAACGGATTTTCCCATCTCCTTATATTTATACGCGAGCTTACCTATAGTTGTGGTTTTACCATTACCATTCACTCCGCATACCATTATTATATGTGGTTTTTTGTTTAAAATTAGCGGTTGCACAGCAGGGTTCAATATCGATTCTATTTCGCTCATTAGCCGCTGCGTAATAATGTTATACCCAACTTCCTTGTCAAACTTAATGCTTGTGAGCCTGTCAATAATCAACTTAGAAGTTTTATGACCGATATCCATGCTAATTAGCAGCTCTTCCAGCTCATCTAAAAGCGACTGGTCTAATTTTTTTTTGCCAGAAAAAATACTCTTTACTCCATCGCTAAAGCGCGAAGAAGTTTTCAACAGACCTTTATAAAGATTACTAGACAAACTCAAGGAAGTACTCCTTTTAAAATTACAAACTTAATATAGAGAATGACATGCACTACATGAATTTGTAAAGAAAAATACACTCGCAACAGGTACATTTTGTGAGTAAAATATGCGGGTTGCTAGTGCATTTCACTTTAATTTTCAACCTAAATATGTTATAATGTAAGTAATGGTTTACGGGTAATTCTATGAGTTATAATGAGAAAATTTTAGATCATTACGAAAATCCAAGGAATGTTGGTTCTCTGGATAAAAATGATCCAAATGTTGGCACTGGCTTGGTAGGTGCACCATCATGCGGCGATGTGATGAAATTACAAATAAAGGTCAATGACAAAGGTATTATTGAAGATGCAAAATTTAAAACTTTTGGTTGTGGTTCTGCCATCGCTTCGAGCTCTTTGCTCACAGAGATGATCAAAGGAAAAACTATTGAAGATGTAACGAAGATAAAAAACACGCAAATAGTGGAAGAATTGTCTTTGCCTCCAGTGAAGATACACTGCTCGGTGCTTGCCGAAGACGCTATAAAAGCTGCTATTCATGATTACCAAAATAAACAAAAATAGCTATGAGTAAATATCAAGGAGTAAATGCTGCAAAGAAAGATAAGAAACTTATCACTATCACTGCAAATGCAGTAGAAAGGATAAGGCATTTATTGGATCGAAAACAGCATACTAACCTTGAGAAATCAGAAGAAGCAATAGGAATAAGAGTTCTAATTAAACAAAAGGGATGTTCCGGCTTAAAATATGATATTGAATACGCCTACGATACTCGTCCTTTAGAGTCAGTAATTGAAGAAAGCTGCAGTGATGGCCAAAAAGTCAAGGTATTGATCGATCCAAAATCTGTTATGTTTATCCTTGGCTCTGAAATGGATTACGTGGAGGAAAAACTCTCATCGGGTTTTGTTTTTAAAAATCCCAATGAGAAAGGAAAATGTGGTTGTGGAGAGAGTTTTCATGTCTAGCAACTATTTTACATTGTTTGAAATCGAACCAGCTTTCAACATCAGTTTTGATGCGCTAGAGAAAAAATACATTGAGCTCAGCAGAGCTGACATAAATGAAGGAGAGTCCAAAAACATGGAAAATATAAACAAAGCTTATCAAGTGCTAAAGTCCCCACTAAAACGTGCCGAGCATTTGCTGGATCTTTTTGGGGTAAAAAGCCAAAAGGATCACCTAAATTCTGAGATATTAAACGAATCAATGGAAATAAGAGAGTATTTGCTAGACTGTGATGATCTACAATTTGCGAGTAGGATGATTGATGAAAAGGTAAAAGATTGCACTAAAAGCCTAATTAATGCTTTCGCTACAAAGAATTTTGATGAAGCTACTACGCAAGTTTTGAGATTGAAATATTTATATAAGTCATTTGAGGAGATGAAGAAAAATGCGGCCAATTCAAATTTCTGAACCAAATTCAAATGAAACAGTGTTTGGTATAGACCTTGGCACTACCAATTCTTTAATTGCTATAGTGAATAAAGCTGGTGACGTGGAGATATTTAAAGATGAACAAGGAAGAGAACTGCTGCCTTCTGCTCTTTCATATGAAAATAGCATATTGAAAACCGGCTACGATGTTGGCCCAGATGCAATTTACTCAATGAAACGCCTAATGGGTAAAAGTGTCAAAGACTTGAACAAAGAAGGCATTAATTTTGAAATAGACAACGAAAGTGAAAAAGTTATTAGGGTAAAATGCTTGGAGGAGAAATATCTTACTCCTATTGAAATTTCTGCTGAGATATTAAAAGCTCTATGTGAGAGGGTAAAAAAGTCTACGGGAATAGAAGTAAAAAAAGCAGTGATTACTGTGCCAGCTTACTTTGACGATTCAGCACGTAATGCAACTAAGTATGCAGCAAAATTAGCTGGCATAGAAGTTCTGCGCCTTATTAACGAGCCAACCGCCGCCGCGCTTTCTTATTCCATTGAAAAGAACAATAACAGCAGAATATATGCCGTTTACGATCTTGGTGGCGGAACATTTGATATTTCAATATTGAAATTACACCAAAGAGTGTTTCAAGTTCTTGCAGTTGGTGGTGATACCAAACTTGGTGGTGATGATTTTGACCATCTGCTAAGCTCAATCGTACTCGATAAGTATAGAGAACAGGTGGGTTCAAGCGAAAGTGTCATCCCAGTGCCCAGACACTGGGATCCAGAAAACTTGATTGCAAATGAACATACCAGAAAGTTATATAATAAGAACTGGATTCCAGCGTCAGCTACTTGTGTGGCAGGGCCATCACTTATTGAATTACGTACCGTGAAAGAATATCTGAGCGAAAACACTGTAGGTACTTTTGAATTCAACATCAACGGCAAATTATTTAAATGCGAAATTACCAAAAAAGAATTCGAGCAAGCAATAAGTCCCTTGGTTAATAAGACTGTCAATATAGTTACTCGTACTATAGACGATATAGATCTTAAAATTGATGACATAAAAGGAGTAATTTTAGTTGGTGGTGCAACTAGAGTGCCATTAGTTCACGACTCGCTAGTCAAGCTCTTTGGAAATAAGGTACTGAATGATATAGATCCAGATAAAGCAGTTGTTATTGGGGCAGCCTTGCAGGCTCATTATTTAACTTCAAGCTCAAAAGATAGGAACATTCTCTTGGACGTTTTGCCTTTATCACTTGGCATAGAAACTATGGGAGGAATAGTTGAAAAAATCATACCAAGAAATACGCCATTGCCAGTTTCAGAAACAAAAGAGTTTACAACTTACGTCGATGGGCAAACGGCAATGAAAATTCACGTTTGTCAGGGAGAACGTGAAATGATAGAAGATAACAAATCTCTAGCGCAGTTTGAACTCAAAGGTATACCACTATTGCCTGCAGGTTCTGCAAGAGTTGAGATAGAGTTCACAGTTAATGTTGACGGAATATTGACTGTTACTGCACGAGAAAAAACCACTGGGATTGAGCAAGTAGTTGAAATAAATTCAAGTTTTGGCTTAAGTGAAGCCGATGTTCAAGATATGGTTAACCAGTCAATAAATAACTTTGATGAAGATATGAAGGCTCGTTCCCTTGCAGAAGCTAAAATTAATGGCAACAAACTCATACATTTGATTGAAGGCGATAATAGTCTTTCCTCTGATCAAAGGTTAAAAAATCTACTGCAAAACGCAAAAAAAGCTTTACAAGGAAATGATTTGAGTGAAATCAATAATGCTATTGCCAAATTAGAAAACCCTTCCTTAGAGTTGTGTGAATTGACAAATAGGTAGAGTTTACACAGCCTTGTGCAATATCCTGTCAAATCTCAGAGCAACAGGTATTCTAAAATTAAATGGCAACCAATCAATCTTCCCCAATTTAAACGATAAACCAACTATGCCCACACGCCCAATTATGTTTTCCATTGGTACAAAACCAATTTCAGGAAATCTACTGTCAAAAGAATTATTTCTATTGTCTCCCATAACAAAAAATTGATCTTTAGGTACATAGTAAACTGGAGTATTATATGATAGTTTATTGGAAACATTATCTATCAGAATCTCATGTTTTCTTCCATCTGGGAGTGTTTCTATATACCTTGGTACACTGCGACCTGATTCATAATCAGAAAAACTTTCAATTTGCCTTCGCTTTACCTTCTGATCATTTAGATATAATTCTCCCTCTATCATTTGCACTTTGTCACCTGGTACTCCTATTACTCGTTTAACAAATCTGATGCTGTCGTTTTTCGTAGGTTTAAAAACTATTATGTCACCACGCTTTGGAGGGATATAAAAGATCCTGCCGCTGAAAATATTT
>NZ_WQMP01000080.1:0-4487 GCF_013366855.1 Wolbachia endosymbiont of Madathamugadia hiepei | reverse complement strand
GTAGTTTCTCTATTTTTAGCTAAGTTAAACTACCAGTTTTTGCTACATCTTTCCTTATTTTCTCATGATAAACTTTTTTCACAGAGACTAGCCACTTTTCAAATCACTTTTTCTTACTTTTTATATTTGAATTTCTAAAAAATAGAAGAATGTACATTTTGTAACACTCTGCTTCTCTCTTTAAAAGTATTGATCCTTTTCTTACCATATTTAGCTTTCAGTGCACTTGGTCTTTTAAAGGTTTTTTTACTACTACGTTTTTTGAATTGTACGTTGGAATCAAAATTTAACTCTCCTTTTTTGTCTACAAGTGCAGGTAGCCTTCTCTTATCTTGAGGTGTAATGAAAGATAATGCGTATCCTTCAGCTCCAGCGCGTGCAGTCCTACCTATGCGATGAATGTAGTCAGCTTGAGATTGTGGTACATCATAATTGATAACGTGTTGTATGTGGGGAATATCAAGACCACGAGAGGCAACATCCGTTGCAACCATGATTTGATTGCGACCGCGACGAAAGGAATTGATGACTCTTTCGCGTTTGTGCTGTCTTAAGTCACCATGAATTGCTAAAGTGCTATAGTTATCTTCGCGCAATTTGTTAGCCAGCTGATCTGCTCCTTGCTTTGTTTTGACAAAAATAATGATTGATCCTTCACGCTGACATAGTTGTGTAACAAGTTTGCCATACTTTTCTGATTCTGATGCATAAATAATTTCTTGCTTGATTTTCGTAGAAGTTGTAGCTTCATGCTCAACAGAAACACGTTCTGGCTGGCTGAGGTATTTCTCAGCAAGCTTAACTATATCACCAGGAAGAGTTGCAGAGAACATTAGAGTTTGCCGTGTTTTTGGCAGATATTTCATAATCTCTTCAATTTGAATTCCAAAACCCATATCGAACATACGGTCTGTTTCATCAAGCACAAGAGTGTTGATATTGTGAGTAATCAAAGTTTTATGTGCAATATGGTCTATAATACGACCAGGAGTACCTATTACAATTTGCGGCTTTTTCCGAAGCTGATTTAGCTGCTTGAAGATAGGCTCACCACCAATTAGTAAGGCCATCTTTAACACGGAATTTTGAAATAAGAGTTTTCTTACCTCATTCGTTACCTGCTGTGCTAACTCTCGGGTTGGTACTATAACTAAGGCTGAACTAGCATTAGACTCATCTAATAACTTAGCAACCAACGGAATAGCAAACGCCAAAGTTTTTCCAGTTCCTGTTTGAGCAGATCCGAGAATATCTTTACCTTGTAGAGCCAAAGGAATTGCCTGTGTTTGAATCGGAGTTGGAACAGAAAGATTATGTTTATCTAGAGCTCGGCTGAGCAAAACTGGAAGATTCATCTCCTGAAAGCTACTCACAAAAACTTTTACCATCAAAATACGATTAGTCTTCTAGCAACTTTAAATTTATTGCAGATTTTTTCTCTTCTCCATTTCTACCTCGCTCCTTTTTGAGCTCATAGCTTACTCTTTCTCCTTTTATTCCCTTCTCCTTATTTTCTCCTCTAAGTGAATCAGGTCTTATTCCTGAATGCTCTAACGTACTGATATGTACGAAAACATCACTTCCTTTAGCCTCTGGCTTAATAAAACCATAACCTTTTTCGGCATTAAACCACTTTATATTACCAAATTCCATTTGAACAACTCCTAAAACTATTAACTAACATTACTAATGTGATGAAAAACTTTAAAATTATAATTGGGAATGCCCGAAGCTTAGCCATTGAAACTAAACTTCCATGCTCCATAGTCTACCCTAACATTACACAGTCATGGTACACAATTATTGTACCTGATGCAACTAAATTTTCTAATTGTTAAGCGAGCCCGCAACTGTCATTTCACTAACTTTAATCGTTGGTGAATTAAATTGCCCACAAAAAGCTAAATCGTTTGCAACAACTAAGTTGCTAAACATTTCTTTTAAATTGCTAGCAACAGTAATCTCGTGTATTGGATACGTTATTTTTCCATTTTCTATAAAAAATCCTGATGCGCCTTGACTGTAATCACCATTGATTAGATTAACACCAAAACCAAATAAATCAGTTATGTATATTCCCTCTTTCACTTCCTCAATTAATTCCTCAAATGATATATTGCTATTTTCAATATAAAGGTTACTAGCTGCAGGAGCAATTGCGGCATTACCTGCACGAGTTGCATTTCCTGTTGTTTCCAAGTTTAATTTTTTAGCCGAATATAGATCTAAAATCCAATTTTGTAGTACTCCATTCTTTACAAGCGTATTTTTCCTGCTGGTTATTCCTTCTCCATCAAATGGTCTTGATTCTATACCCCTTGGCAATAATGGGTCATCAATAATGTTGATTCTATCGTTGAAAATCTGAGTATTTAAACTATTTCTCAAGAAAGAGCTGTTACTTACAATGTTACTGCCATTTATAGCGGAAGTGAAACTTTTCACTAACTCTTTTGCTGCTCTTTTTTCAAAAATAACCGGAAATTTACCAGTTTTGATTGTGCGTGAATTCAGTTGATCAATAGCTCTTTTTGCTGCCTCTTTTCCTATTAACTCTGGTGACTTTAAATCTCCGAAATTGCACGCTACATCGTAGTCATAGCCAACCTTCATTCCACTTTCTTCTCCAGCAACAACGGAAACTTGATTAACAAAGGTCGATTTGCTAAATGAGCCAATAAAACCAGAAACGGTAGATAATGCTGTGTTTACTAAGGTATGTGAAGAAGAGGCTCCCTCGGAATTGATGATATTTTTATGCGCAAGAGCTGAATTTTCTGCGGCTTCAGCAATCCCTTTTAAATTATCAATAGTTACAACATTATTGTCTAAGATACCTAAGTCTGCAGAAGAGATATAATTATCTCCACCTATGGCAAAAT
Source organism: Wolbachia endosymbiont of Madathamugadia hiepei (assembly GCF_013366855.1). NCBI lineage: Bacteria > Pseudomonadati > Pseudomonadota > Alphaproteobacteria > Rickettsiales > Anaplasmataceae > Wolbachia > Wolbachia endosymbiont of Madathamugadia hiepei. The sequence continues at coordinate 1,605 of NZ_WQMP01000080.1, read as the reverse complement.
TAATGTAGGAATCTTCTGGTGCGTTCTTTGCCATTTCTACTACTTGATTGACCGTATCACCAAGGTTGTTTAAATCGTTTGTAGAAATATACGCAGCTTTGGTCTTGCCTGCTATAGCTCTAATTCCTATCGTGCAATTCTTAGATTGTGATATTTGTTCAATTTTTGATAGCCGTTGAGAAACCGAGATTTTGTTGGTTTCGTATATTGTAACTTCTGCATCTTGGCTCTGCTTTTTTATTAGTTTGATGATATCTGCTGTAATATTTAGTATATTCATTTCTTACCCCTTAGGTTTCTATAAAGATTCTGCACCACCTATGACTTCGATCAAGTCAGTTGTAATTGCTGCTTGACGAGAACGATTATAAAGCAGTGCTAGCTTATTCAGCATCTCTTTAGTGTTTCTATTTGCTGATTCCATTGCAACCATTCTAGCACTATTCTCGCTTGCTGCACTTTCAAGTAAAGCAGAGTAAAGGGCAGTTGCAACGTAACTTTGAATCAAAGATCGTAAAATAAATTCAGTATTTTGTGGCTCATATTCATAGCTGTAATCCGCTGTTGGATCAGCCAAAGAGTTATTAATCAAGGATGAATCTTTACTCCATGGTTTTATTGTTTCCAACGTTGGTTTTTGTGTGAAAGCATTATAAAACTTGTTATAGAAAACCTCAATTTTATTGTACTTATTGAGACCCATACTATCAATCAAGGATTCTATGTGCCTTAGCGTAATTCCCTTGCTATTTTCAATTTTTAAAATACTTTCAGAGTCAAACCTATTTTTACCTATATCAAAAGCTTTTTTACCCCAAAATACAATGTCTACCCTTCTGCCATTTGCGATTAATTTATTTACATGCTCTTGACTAAATTTGACAATGGAAGAATTAAAGTTGCCGCATAAGCCGCGATCAGATGCAATAACAAATACTAGGTGAGGATCGTCATCACTAGTGTTTAAAACCTTTGCCAGTAATTCTTGATCAACCGCTAACACTAATGAAGAAACAATGCTATGCAGCTTAGATATATACAATTTTGAATTTGATAGCTTTTTTTGGCTCTGCAATAACTTCGCTGCAGAAACCATTTGCATTATTTTTGTAGTTTTCTGTACAGATCCAATATTCTTAATTCTTAAGGATAATTCTTTTAAGCTCTTCATTCTATATACAACCCTGATTTATTAAAATATACAATTGTTCGTATCAAAAAACAAGTTCTTTTGATACGAAGAAGATATAATACCAACCTTTGTTATTGGGAGAGGCAAATAAAATATACCACAAATTCACTCAAACCCGCCAATTGTGGGCAAAAAGAGCGCTTACAGAGTTCTTCCCTCCCCATCTAATGCCTAACATTAGATGCTTTTGACAAGATACAAGACAAAAGTGGAAAAAAGCTATCCAACAAAAACAAAAAAAACTACTTGACAACCTTCGCCAATCCTTTTATCATAGTAGTGAAGCTATAATATTTAAGAAATTTACCAGACAGGGAAAAAAGACAATAAAACCCCGAGGTAGCTAGTTATTCCACTCTCTATTTTAAAATCCGGCGTTGGGTGATGTCTTAAACGACTTATAAGCGCGTTTC
>NZ_WQMP01000079.1:0-4574 GCF_013366855.1 Wolbachia endosymbiont of Madathamugadia hiepei | reverse complement strand
TAATATGCCATTTGGTAGTTTCTCTATTTGTAGCTAAGTTAAACTACCAGTTTTTGCTACATCTTTCCTTATTTTCTCATGATAAACTTTTGTTCATAGAGACTAGATCTCCTGCATCACCAATTTATAATAACAAAAAACATTTCTGTATGTTTCTTGAGTATAATGCTATTATATTTAATAATACGGTTTAAATTGATGCTAGTTAACAACATTAGTTATTTCTATAACAGTCAAGACGATTTCGCTTTAAGCAACATAAATATTGAGGTAAAGAGAGGAAATGTCGTATGTCTACTAGGACATTCGGGTTGCGGCAAGTCAACGATTTTAAAATTAATTGCAGGGATAGAAAATCCAAAATCTGGCACCATTTTTATAAATGATAGGCTAGTTGCAAGTAGCCACACATCAATTGCAATAGAGCATAGGAATGTCGGATTGATTTTTCAACATTCTGCTCTATTTCCTCACAAAACAGTAGTAGAGAATATAACTTTTGCTATTCGTAGCTCCTCCAAAAAAGCAAAGTATCTCACTGCATTGGAAATTTTGAAGCTATTAAACATAGAAAAATATGAAAATATGTATCCTAATGCCCTATCAGGAGGGCAGCAACAATTAGTTGCAATAGCGAGAGTAATGGCACAAAATCCTGATGTTGTGTTGCTCGACGAACCATTCTCTAACTTAGATATACTGTCAAAGTGCCGAATAAGACATCGTATATTGTCTCTTTTTAGAAGTAAAAATACCCCCGTGTTAATGGTAACTCACGATCCGCAAGAAGCATTAAAAGTCGCAGATTTTATCTACGTAATGAAAAGCGGTAAAATTATCCAATCAGGAGTTTCCAGTGATATATATCATAGTCCTAAAGATCATACGCTAGCAAAGTTCTTTAGTGAGTTCTCTTCTACTTTGCAGTTAGGTGATGAGCTTCCGTTTGATGGTATACTTGCTGCAAGAAAATAATCTAGTCTGAAATTATTATAAAATAGAACTAAACACTAAAAAATTTTGATCTATAACTAAATAAGATGATATAATTGATGTGTTACTTGACTTCAGTCAGGTCTCAATTTCTAAAAGTTAATATTTTAAATGGAGGTGCAAATGAGCTTAGGACCATGGCAATTGTTTCTAGTCTTAATAATAATCTTAGTTCTGTTTGGCGCAGGTAGGTTACCACAAGTTATGGGTGATCTGGGAAAGGGCATTAAAAACCTTAAACAAGAACTTAAGGACTCAGAGAAACTGTCATCTAACGAGCCGGATCGTTAGCGTCTTTATACTTTGTGACACGTACTTTAGTGCGTGTCATTTGTTTAAAAACTTGAACTAGCTAAAGAATAGATTGAAATACTGCGGTAATTATGTTAGTTAGAAGGAATCATTTTGTTAAAGGATAGTTGTGCAAAAAGGTGAGAAATTAGCCGAAAATAAAAAATTAGCTTCTGACATTCTAAAAGAGGTTGCAGACACCAGCAATGCCAATAGTGATAAAGTAACACTGTTTGACATAAAAACAGCTTTGCATGAGCGCGGTTTTGGTATTTTAATAATTATCTTCTCTTTGCCACTATCAGTACCTATACCGGTTCCACCTGGCTATACAACTATACTTTCTATACCTCTAATCCTATTCTCACTGCAGCTTCTGTTGGGGTTTGATTCTCCTTGGATGCCTCACTGGTTGGAAAGAAAGTCTTTTCAACGTTCAGCACTAGTTCTTGTGGTCCAAAAAACTTCTCCTGCTTTAAGAAAAATAGAAAAATTCATGAAACCGAGAATGTCTTTCATTTTCTGCGGGCCAGGTGAAAAGATTTTAGCTTTCGTAATGCTGCTTTGTGCATTATCAATAGCCATTCCGCTGCCCCTAACTAACTTTATTCCTGCAATTGGCACAACTCTCATTTCACTTGGTATTATGAGTAAAGATGGGCTTCTCTCTATACTGGGGGTCTTAATGTCTTTGTGCGGGTTATTACTTACTGTTGTTATAATAGTTAAAGGACCACAGCTCATACTTGGAGCATTTTCTTTTCTAAAAAGTTTTGTATATGGTTAGGCTCTATAACACCTTAACAAAAAAAAAGAGCCTTTTATACCGGTCGACAAAGATCATGTAAAAATGTACGTTTGCGGACCAACGGTATATAACACGGCACACATAGGCAATGCACGTTCTATTGTTGTTTACGACGTATTATTTCAACTGCTTAAATTTTGTTATGGAAAAGTTACTTATGTGCGCAACATAACCGATATTGATGATAAGATAATCAACGCAGCAAGTGAGAAAAACAGCAGTATAGAAAGCATCAGCACATACTACACTAGGGCTTTTCACGAAGACATGAAAAGCATAAACTGTGCAGAGCCAACATACGAACCAAAAGCAACGGAAAATATAGATTGTATTATCAAATTAATTGAACATTTGCTGCAATCTGGTCATGCCTATGAATCCAATAAGCATGTATATTTTAGCGTAGAGTCTTACTCTGAGTACGGTGCTTTATCAGGGAAAAAAATTGATGAATTGGATTATGGCAAAAGAGTTGAAGTTGGTGAAAACAAAAAACATCCCGGAGATTTTGTACTATGGAAACCTGCAAATGACATTGACTATAAGCTTTCAAGCTACTGGAGTAGTCCATGGGGAGAAGGAAGACCTGGATGGCATATAGAATGTTCAGCAATGTCAAATGCTTACCTTGGTCAAGACTTTGATATTCACGGCGGCGGTATAGATTTACAATTTCCTCATCATGAGAATGAAATTGCACAGAGTAAATCTGCATTTGCCGGATCAGTATTTGCAAAATATTGGGTACACAACGGTTTTCTTACGGTAAATGAAGAAAAGATGAGCAAGTCTTTATTTAATATAGTCAAGATAAGAGATCTACTCCATAGCGGAATAAAGGGTGAAGTAATACGTCATGCACTACTCAAAACTCACTATAGAAAACCACTTGATTGGACGAAAAATGTTATTTCTGAGTCACAAGAAACTCTAAACAAGTTTTATCGGTTATTACGTGACGCGGATGTAATAGATGTTGAGAAAAGTGATGCAGAAGTCTCTAAAGATTTCGTAGAGGCTTTAAAAAACGACTTAAATATCCCTGAAGCCTTAGTCATATTGCATGAAATGGCCACAAAAATCAATAGAACGAGTAACAAAAATGAGAAGCTCAAATTAACTGAAAGTTTCGTTAAGGGCGCAAGATTTATTGGTCTTCTTGAGTCAAGTTATCGAGAGTGGTTTACTGCTGGTGTGAGTCATCAAGAAATAGAAAGACTGATAGATTTAAGAAGGACAGCGAAACAAAACAAAGATTACGATACTGCAGACAAAATAAGAGAGCAACTAAAACAAATGGGAATCTCAATCTCCGATAACGAAGATGGTACAACGACCTGGTAAACTTATATGGAAAATTATCTTCTGTTGTTCACAGATAACCTAATATCATCGCTGATCTTACCTATATGTCAAGGTTTTGTGTTTTATACTATGTTGTATTTCAGGTCGTATTACAATCTACTACTTATGTTACTTTTTGGAGTATTGGGATCAAGCCTTGGTGGGGTAGTTAATTGGTATTTAGGTAGAATAACAATTTCTATCAGGAAATCATACCACAAACTAGAGAGCGGGTACAAAACACCAAAAATCATAAGAAATCTGCTGATCTGTGCAGTTGCACTACTTTCGTGGGTGCCAGCACTTGGAAACACGATTCAAGTTTTGTCAGGTTATTTTAAGTTAAACCTCATTGTTTTTACTCTGTTAACCATCCTATCCAACTTTTTCTACTTGTTATACCTCCTCATTACTGTTTAGTAGCTTTTGTCTTACGCCCATCAATGCAGCTACAATTAGTACTTTTATCATTACATTTTGGCGTTAAGTTAGGATAGAACGTAAGTATGGCATCATTCTTTCTCACAAACACCGATTGATAATTGTCATCTTCCATTTTATATAGGCACATTCCATCTTTTTCCAATGCCTTAAATGCTTTAGTTGCTGAGACTACAATATCATCAGCATGAAGGTTATATGCATACCCATTTGGGCACTTAACTTTTACTTCTCCATCTTTTCCTAAATATTTCATTCCAAATGTATAAACTGGTGGATCAACTTCTAATTTATTGCACAGAGACTTATCATTCCAAATCGCACCTGCCCATTTATCTTTTTGAGCCTCAACGTACCTACCTATAAAATGCATACCACCAAGCCCCAATCTATCTGGCTCACCACAAAAAATATGTCCAAACCCTAGTCTCTGTGAAAAAAGTTTGTCATGAGAAAATAAGGAAAGATGTAGCAAAAACTGGTAGTTTAACTTAGCTACAAATAGAGAAATTACCAAATTGAGAATATTTGTGGAAACAGTGTGGTACATGGCCAAAAGTGGCTGCCAGTGTAGGCTTTTACCTAAAATATATGCTAATTACAGGAGTATACACAGGCGATTTAAAAGGTGGTGTGAAAAGAAAACTTGGGAAAAGTTGCTTAAATATAGACAAGAGCCAGATTTGGAAGTGCACAT
>NZ_WQMP01000078.1:0-4584 GCF_013366855.1 Wolbachia endosymbiont of Madathamugadia hiepei | reverse complement strand
ACCTGAAAAACAGATTAGAAATTGAACATACTCGCCATAGATCTCCTATTAACTTTTTAGTTCACATCTTTTCTACGCTTATTTCATATTCTTTACAACCCAAAAAACCTTCCATTTCCAACTCTTTCTTCGTCGGCTAATCCATAGTTAGCGTTATTTAGTAACAATTTTTGCATATCTTAATCTGACTTAGCTGTCATAGATCTAAGCTGCTTGTGTCATGCAAAAAATCTATTGCCAACTAGGCAATGCTCTGTTAGTAATCGGATAAAGCGAGGTTATTATGTTTCGATTAGAAGGCAGAAAGTTCCTGATTACTGGTGCATCAGGTGGAATAGGGCAGGCAATTGTAAAAACTATACATAAAGCCGGAGCAATTCTATGTATTTCTGGTACAAAAAAAGAAGCCCTAGAAGAAGTTGCTAAACTATATGAAAAAAATATTTATGTACTTCCTTGCAACTTATTAAATGCCGAGGAAGTACACCAGCTAATAAATAGAGCAAGCGAGTTGATGGAAGGTTTCGACGGGCTCGTATGTAATGCAGGAATTACACAAGATAGTTTATTGCTAAGAATGACAGATGAAACATGGCAAAAAGTGATTGATATTAACTTGAGTTCTACATTTAAACTAAATAGAGAAGCATGCAGGAAACTAATTAAGAATAACTGGGGGAGGATTATAAATATTTCTTCAATAGTAGGGTTAACAGGAAATGCTGGGCAGGCAAATTATGCAGCATCAAAAGCTGGAATAATAGCCATGAGTAAATCCATAGCAAAAGAAGTTGCAAGCCGCAATATAACAGTAAATTGTATTGCTCCTGGGTTTATAGATACTAAAATGACTGAAGTCTTAACTGAAGAACAGAAGAGAAAAATACTAGATAATATTCCAATGAAAAAAATGGGGACGGGAGAAGAAATAGCAGCGGGAGTTCTGTTTTTAGCAAGTGATGAAGCAAAATATATCACAGGGCATGTGCTGAACATTAACGGCGGTTTATTTATGTAGTGATACCTTATTTGTGGACAAGCCATAAATTTTACTTTAAAATAAATATGTGTAATAAAATTGTTCTTATTACACTAGTTTATTATTTAGAGGCAAAAAAATGAGCTCTACAATAAAAAAGTTTTTTAACGTCTTATGTTTGATGTTGTTTTTATCAGGCAATGTAGATGCCTCCAACCTTGATAGTGCTGGTATCAACGACACAACTGCCCAAGTAATATGCAATATTATTGGTTATGTTTGGGGGATAGGTGGTCCACTTATGACAGTAGTAATAATTGGTGCATCCTTGCTTGCAATATTTGGCAGAATGCCTTGGCCAGCTCTCTTTGCTTTAGGTATGTTTTGTGGTGTATTTTTTGGCGCTAAGACGATCATAATGAAAATTATACCCAATGTAAGCGATGAAGTCAAAAAAATGTTGGACAAGTGTGGACAGAATAACCCTTAAAAGTGATGGTGTACTAAAATGCTTTTTGTTATCCATTAAATTGTTTCATATCTTCAATTTGCAATAAGTAAGGGCTGTTTTTTGGTAAAGTTTTAACAGCTAACTCAGCATATTTCATAAATTGTTTTAAATTACCTTCAATGCAAGCCTTTTTCGTTAAAGCAAAATAATGCATTGCCGTATCAGCATTACGTTTATATGCAATACTGAAATACTTCCAGACAAAGGCATTATTTGGTTCTACACTTGCGATCTGTTCCAGGTAAAAAATTGCTTTCTTTGCATCACCGTACAACAATAAAGTATGGGATAATGTAAGTTTCACCAAATAACTGTCTTTCTCAGATAAATACCTAAGCGATCCTTCGTACATTTTTATTGCTTCACCTAAATTCCCCGCCTTGTACAGCATTTCTGCTCTTAATTCATATAAGTATGGGTCATCGCGTGACTTTTGAACTAATGAATCAACTATAGCAATAGCCTCTTCTATCTTTCCTTGCCTATAATGGATTATAGCATTTACGTACTCAGAATTACCTTCATATTTATTGGATAACACATGAATGGGAGAAAAGAAGGAGTCTAGCTTTGTAACCATACGCTTAAACCTTAGTAACTTATCTGCAAGAATTGGTTTCACATTGTTTTTAACCTTATAACTTTGTACAGCAAATATGCGCTTATCACTAAGTGGATGAGTGCGGAAATACCCTTCAGTATTTTCATGTTCGATACTTTTAAAGTAGTCAAAGACCTCTTTCATACCTGAATTATCATAGCCAGATTCATCAAGGTACCTTAAAGCATAACTATCTGCTACACTTTCTTGCTCTTGAGAATAGTTAAAAAACAGCCTTGAGCTAAGTGCTACGCCGCTTAGCAAAATTGCACTAGCAACCTGGGGATTAATAATAATAGTAGAAACCAATCCTACCACATAACTGACCATTGCTATTGATTGAAAATAACCCACAGCACCACTTAGCTGCAATACATGACCAGCAGATATATGAGCAATCTCATGTGCTAATATGCCAAGCAAAATGTAAGGCTCAGTTGAATGTTGTAAAAGTCCTAAGTGAATGAAAATGCTATTATTATCAATTACGAAAGCATTAATAGAATTATCATTAATTATGAAAACTTTTATTCGATCACTATCGATGCTTGCAGCAGAAAATAAGGGTTGTGCTAGTTCTTTTACCACTGCCTCCACCTCACTATCTCTAATAACGTTAACAGAGTAAGCGCTACTGCAATATATAAAAAAGAGCAATAAGGTAAAAAACCTAGCGATTTTAAACATGAAAATTCCGTATTTGTATAATTTTTAGGAATTTTACATTTTAACACTCAAATTATACAAATTTATAAACGCTAGCTTAACTTTTTAACGTAGCTAACAAGTTTACCGATGGTAGTTAACTTAATCTTATGTTGTTCAGCGAATTTAAGCAACTGAGGTAAGCGCATCATAGAGCCATCATCGTTCACTAATTCACACCCTACAGCCGCGTGATTAAGGCCAACTAACTTTGCTATTTCAACACTTGCTTCAGTATGACCATTGCGTGCCAAGACCCCACCATCGTTTGCAATAATGGGAAAAACATGACCGGGAGTAATAATATCATCTTTAGTGCTCTTTTCATCAACAGCGGTAAGTATTGTGCGCGTTCTATCATGAGCAGAAACACCTGTTGTAATACCATAACGTGCATCAATTGATGTAGTAAATGCAGTGTGAGGAATAAGCTTTTCATCTACATTACTTTTCCTCATAAATTCAAGGCCTAGCCTACTCATATGAGGTCTTGTCATAGCTAAAAATACAATGCCAGTGCCATATCTAACCATAAAAGCTACATGGTTTGGCTCTAGTTTTTCAGCTAAGACAATCAGATCACCTTCATTTTCTCTATCCTCATCATCAACTAAAATAAATAACTTACCAGAACGGGCATCCTCTAACACATCTTCCACAGGAGAAATACTAGATAGACTCATTGATGCATAAGTGGCCTGTACCATAATTTACTTAAATTCAATCTTAACTACTTTATATAACTTCTCTCCGCTTGGCACTACCACTTCCACGTATTCGCCAACTTTTTTGCCAATTAAAGCACTACCTAAAGGTGAACTAGTAGATATCAACTGTTTTGAAACATCAGCTTCATACTCACCTACAATTTTATAAATATATTCTGCTTCACTACCATCATCACTGAGCATGCTTAATGTCACGGTTGCACCAAAGATTACTGAATCGCCAGATAAGCTTTTCACTTCTATTACTTCTGCATATGAAATCTTGTTTTTTAACTCCATTATACGTCCTTCAATAAAACCTAACCTTTCTCGTGCAGCATGATACTCCGCGTTTTCGGATAAATCACCTTGATCACGTGCATCAGAAATAGCTTGTATAATGGAAGGCTTTTCTTCCTTTAATTTCTCAAGCTCGGCTTGCATATGTTCAAAACCTTCCCTTGTCATAGGAAACTTATTAACAATTGATGAAGCCATAACCACCACCTAAACGTAATTAAATTGAGTAACAAAATTACTCACAATATTGAAAATATCGTCTTTTATACCATCATTTATGCTGTTTGACAACTTTTTTAAAACTCCAGGGTGCACAGCATGAAAATAATTGATAAGATCATATTCAAATCTATTGACATCGCTTATTTGTACCTTGCTTAACTGATCATACAGATTAGAAAAGACGTACATCAATGCCACTTGCTCTTCTATTGGCATAGGTGAATGCTGCCTTTGCTTTAATAACTCAACAAGATATTTACCCTTGTTTAAGGACAGTTGAACACTAGCATCGAGATCAGAAACAAATTTTGCGAAATCTTCTAACTCTCTATATTGAGCTAAACTTAGCTTTATAGAACCAGCAACTTTTTTCACGGATTTCAATTGCGCAGCAGAACCAACTCGCGAAACTGATAAACCTATATTTACCGCAGGACGAAATCCTTTATGAAATAATTCAGACTCGAGGAAGATTTGCCCATCGGTAATCGAAATTACGTTAGTTGGAACATATGCAGATACATCACCAGCTTGAGTTTCGATAATTGGCAAAGCAGTT
>NZ_WQMP01000077.1:0-4593 GCF_013366855.1 Wolbachia endosymbiont of Madathamugadia hiepei | reverse complement strand
AACAGATTAGAAATTGAACATACTCGCCATAGATCTCCTATTAACTTTTTAGTTCACATTTTTTCTACGCTTATTTCATATTCTTTACAACCCAAAAAGCCCTCTATTTCCAGCTCTTTCTTTATCGGCTAATCCATAGTTAGCGTTAAAAGAACACAAAGCTTGGTAGAAAAACAGAAAGCAATTTCCTGGTTATCAGATTTTATTCAAGATTTTGTGCACACATGTGTATTGGCTGATTATGACCCGGTATATGTAAAAAATAAAATACAGCCAATTTTAAAAAGCCATATTAAAAAAACCAGATAAAGCTTTTTTAGTGAGACTTGCTCCTTCCACCGAAAAAGATATCATTGAGTCTTTTATCTATGGTTTCCTCTATATCCTTGACTAACAGTTGCCTTATCATGGCCACTTTTCGCCTTTCTTGAGCATGGCACTCATCATTGTAACCATAATGACTGCTACTGCTGTAGCTATTTTCGCTGCTATAGTTATAACTACTACCATTTGCTTTACTGCTGTAACTTGCTTTACCACCCCTTTTGCCTTTGATCATGAACCTGAGTATCTGCATTATTCTTTCCTTTAAAAAAGATTTCCAGCCGGTACTGAGAAGTAATCTATAGAGAAAATGTGGAGCAAGAAACGCTACTAATATTCTAAAATAAACTCCATAACCGAGGTCATCTTTGTTATCGTAATACCACTTGCAATATTCAAACAAATGGTTAAATGCATTTTTGAAAGAGCCAAATTCTACAGCATACCAAAAGCCATTGCTGAGAAACATGAACGTAACGCTGGATGCATAAAGATATATTATAAGGAGGAATAGCTTGACAACTATGTCCTTTAAGTTGCCCAGTATATAACTTAATAACCTTAATCTATAGAAAAGTGATATCATTTCACACTCTCTTCAATATGGCTGGGGTGGAAGGATTCGAACCTTCGCATGGCGGTATCAAAAACCGCTGCCTTACCGCTTGGCTACACCCCAATACTGCTTACATCAATAACATTATTAACCCAATTAGGAAAAGACTTATTTGTCTTTTCTATAGGTATTATTACAACAGCAGGTTGATCATAAGAATGCATTGCTTCGATTTTTTCTACAACTTTATCCACTTGATCGTTTCTGCTTTTCATAATTGCTACTATTTCACAACTACTATTAATTTTACCTTCCCATAAATAAAGAGAATTCACCTCGGAGAATATGTTTACACATGCAATTGATTTCTCGTTTAACAATTCTTCAGAAACGGTTTTAGCCTCCTTTAAACTTGCGAAAGTCGTATAAATCAAAACTAAACCACTCATTAGAATCTACATAAACGCATTGCTACTATACTATACTTTACTTAGATTCATTCATCAAGAGGAAATAGAAAGGACGTTACTCAATGAGTAACGTCCTTTTGGGGAAGTAGTAGTTTTACTTATTACCTGCTCCTGGGATTCCAATCCCTAGGTTGAAAGGTTCTGCATTAGATTGATCTAGATCCACGTAGTTTTGCAAACCTTTGCTCAAGCTCGTTTTGGAATACTTTCAAAGAAGGATCTTGTACTTTTGTTGGAGTAGAAGAACCAAAAGGATTAGGTGAACTTCTTTCACTATAATAACAACTGGTTGTTGGACTTTCAGACACCTTTGGTGGAGCAACTGGAGAACCATCAGTACTGTTAGTTCCCATAGAATCCAGCGAACTCATTGAATTGCTTTTTAATAAGTCGTAAGTTTTGCGTTCTCTAATAATCTCCTTAATCTCACTATGATGTTCAGAGAAAATGCTGCGTATGAAGTAACTCTCTTTAGGTAATGACCTTCGTGTTACCAAACCTTGCAATTTGCCTACACTCAAGTCATCAACAAATTTTTTCTGTCTCTCCCACTTTAGGGTTAAACCTGCATTTTCTACAAAATTATCCATAGATATAGAGCCAGTGAACTCTTTCGCCTTTATCTTTTCTTCTATTTTTGATGATATTCCAGAAAGTATACTCTTAACTAACTCGGAATTACCTTCTCCACTAGCAAAAATTGCCTTGAGATCCTCTCTTATTCCTTGAAACTTCTCTTTCTGTGGTGAATTAGGAACAAGTTCATCATTTATTCTGTCTAAATAATCCTCATTACCAGCCGCACGATATAACCTACCTGCTGCTGCTTCGAGCATATCACTTGTCTTTTCTTTTGTTCTTTCTTTTACAAAACGAGCACCTCTCTTCACTGAATCCTTAACATACACAGCACCATCTTTAGTTTTCCCGGCAGTATATTTCGCCCCTTTCCATGTCTTCTCTGCTGAACATTTGAGCCCTTTATATCCATATTCAACTGCTTTTACAGCAAAAAATAGAGTAAGAGCAACTGCTGCACCTGCTGTAGTAACCGGTAAAGCAACTGCCACAACCGGAAGCAATGCACCAAATATCACACCTACTGCAGTTACTGCTAACATTTTTTCCTTTGCATCTAAAGAAGAGAATCTATCAAACATGCTGCTCTCTTTATTCTCTTTGAATAACTTATTAAAAGTTTTAGTAAATATACTTAATTGTTTCTCATTAGAAACCATATTTGTTTCGTGATTCGTTATCATTTTAAACCTCACTATTAATTAAACATATTAGTATTGTACATCCTCAATTCTTAAATTAGTGTTAATTTGACTGTCAGTATGCGTTTACCTAAGGATAATTTTGCTTGACGCTGGTACAACAAGGATGAAGAGACTAGAGAGGATGCTGGAATTGTATGAGGTATAGAAAAAGATTGTTTCTTTTACTGGCCGCTGTAATTTTAGCGATTCTATTATTAAAAGATTATAGTGGTTCTCGCGAAAATATAGTGCACCTCAAAAACGACAACAATGAATTTAAAAGAAGACCAGAAAATTCCATAGAGTCAACCATATTAAATAGAGAAAAGGAAGTGTATGATCATGTCCTCCAATCTGATAATTAATTCGTAAATAAAATAGTCTTGCATTTTCCTGCTAAAGAAGTAATATTAGCGTATTAGTTATAGAATTAATCATTATGTTTGATGAGAATAATCCTTGGAATCTTGGAAAGAAACCAATAAGAAATAAAACTCCTAATAATGAAGATATTTTAAGTAAAATTATATTCGAGATAAGGTACTTTTTTAATGTCCTAACAAGAAACAGTGGCAAAAAGCCTTATTTAATTATTCTTGTTATTTTGTTCTTCTATACTTGCACTGGCTTCTATATTGTCCACCCGAGTGAGGAAGGTATAGAACTTACTTTTGGCAAATATTCTAACACAGAAACACCTGGTTTACGCTATCACTTCCCCTACCCTATTGGCAAGGTCTTTAAAGTGAACGTTAAGGAAGTAAACCGTGAAGAAATTGGGGTCAGCAGCTCTTATGGACGAGACACAGACCGCGGTGAAGGTGTGATGCTCACTGGAGATGAGAACATAGTCAACGTTAATTTTGAGGTCCAGTGGCGCGTTAGAGATGCTAAGGATTATTTATTCAAAGTGCGGGATTATACACCTGGTTTTAGTGTTAAAAATGCTGCAGAGAGTGCTATGAGAGAGATAATAGGTAAAAATACGATCTCTTTTGCACTTGGTCAAGGCAGACAAGAAATTCCTATAGATACTAGAACTTTACTGCAACAGATTCTTGATGGATATCAAATGGGCATAGAAATTTTATCTGTCCAAATGAAAAAAATTGACCCACCAGAAAAAGTAATTAGCTCATTTAGAGATGTGCAAAGTGCTCGTGCGGATAAAGAGCGTACTATAAACGAAGCATATGCTTATAGCAACGATATTATACCGCGAGCAAAAGGTGAAGCAATAAAGATAAAACTAGATGCAGAAGCATATGAGAATGAAATAATAAACGAAGCGAAAGGTAATGCAAATCGCTTTTTGTCTCTCTATGAAGAATATAAGCAAAATCCTTCTCTCGTTAAAAATCGTATTTACCTTGAAACTATGGAAAATATTTTCAGTAAAGTAGATAAATTTGTTGTAACTGATGATCTGAAAGGTATGTTTTCTTATTTACCTCTTGCAAATTTGGGAAAATAGTTATGCGCAGTAATATTAAAATTGCTTTTATTTCTGTATTCGTTGTCGTGTTAATCGCCTTGTTTAATTCAATGTTTGTGGTGCAAGAAACGAAGCAAGCAATAGTTATACAATTGGGTAAAGTGGTAAGAGATATTAAAGAAAGCGGTTTATATTTTAAGCTGCCATTTATAAATAACGTAGAATTTCTTGATAAGAGAGTTTTAGATTTAAGCCCTGATAAAACTCCAAGAGAAGTAATAACTGCAGACCAAAAACGCATCATAGTAGACGCCTATGCAAAATATAAAATAGTAGAGCCTATCACTTTTTACCAAGCTGTGAGAAGCGAATCAGGATTAGTCAGAAGACTATATCCAATCATAGAAGCTCACATAAGGGAAAACATAGTAAAATTTTCATTAATTAGTTTGTTAAATGAAAAGAGATCAGAAGTTATGCAATTAATCCAGCGCGGAGTTTATTCTGAAGCTAGAAAATTTGGTATAGAAATAATAGATGTAAGGA
>NZ_WQMP01000076.1:0-4621 GCF_013366855.1 Wolbachia endosymbiont of Madathamugadia hiepei | reverse complement strand
AAAAACTCTGAGGCAGCTAGTATTCAAATTCTCCCTTGTCTATTTGACGTTCTATACTGTCTTAAACTACTTATAAGCGCGTTTCAGCTTGTATAGGTAAAAACCAGAAGTTTTAAAAAGACGTGAGGTGCACATAGTGCAAAAATTTAAACATGAGACGCCAAATACCCTAAGTTTTTTGTCATTAACTTGCACAGATTGCGAAGATAAACAAATAGCTCCAGCATCACTATAAGAGTAACGGCGAAGGTTGTCAAGTAGTTTTTTTGTTTCTATTGGGTAGCTTCTCTCTACTGTCGTCCGTCCGCTTTCTGTGTAGTGGAAATCAGCATGAGTATGGCTTACTAACGCTTATTTCTGTAAAGCAAAAAATTTTAGTGGGGCGAGCGACCAGGATTGAACTGGCGACATTCAGTACCACAAACTGACGCTCTACCA
This sequence comes from Wolbachia endosymbiont of Madathamugadia hiepei, assembly GCF_013366855.1. Taxonomy (NCBI): domain Bacteria; kingdom Pseudomonadati; phylum Pseudomonadota; class Alphaproteobacteria; order Rickettsiales; family Anaplasmataceae; genus Wolbachia; species Wolbachia endosymbiont of Madathamugadia hiepei. The sequence continues at coordinate 4,183 of NZ_WQMP01000076.1, read as the reverse complement.
ACTGAGCTACGCCCGCCAAAGTATAAAATTTCTGATACATCAGCACAGAAAGTATAAAATTTCTAACATACCAGCGCAAAAAGTCAATTGACTATTTAAGTAAATTCTTTTACTTCAAACTGTATTATAGTTATATGTAAAATCGTGGGGTTTCTAAGATGTATAGCCCCACAATTCCTCCTTTGATGGTGTTTTTCTCACACTTTATCATACTTTCTGGGACCAAACTCTCTACTCTCTGCTTAGCATATCCATCAAATCAGATTCTTTGAGTTTGCTGTGGTCGACTTTGCTGAACTTGTTTACCATCGCGCTCATTTGGTTATATTGCTTAACTAAGAGATTAATATCCGGCACACTCGTTCCAGAACCTTTTGCAACTCTAAGCCTCCTCTTGCCATTTAGAATATCTGGATCTCGCCTTTCTTTTTCAGTCATCGAATTTATGATAGCTATATATTTTTTCACTTTGCTATCATCTGGCACTCCGCTACTTAGCTTTTTTGTAAACGAGCTTGGGATGAACTTCATTATGTTGCTGATGCCATCCATTTTGTTCAGAGTTTTTAGCATTCCTACCAAATCATTCAGGTCAAATTTACCTTTTTTTACTTTCTTTTGCAGTTTATCGATTTCTTCCTGACCAACGATCTCGGCAGCTCTTTCAGCCAACGAGACAACATCACCCATATCAAGTATCCTTTTTGCGATTCTATCTGGGTAAAAGTCATCGAGGTCACTTAGCTTTTCACCACAAGCAATAAATTTAATTGGGCAGTTGGTTGTCATTTTCATAGAGAGGGCAACACCACCACGTGCATCGCCATCAATACGAGTGAGAATAATGCCAGTCACGCCTATTGCTTCATTGAATGACTTGGCGATGTTCACTGCGTCTTGGCCGATCATCGCATCGGCTACTAAAATAACTTCTGCAGGTGAAGCTATTTCTTTCACAGCCTTCAACTCATTCATCATATTTTCGTCGATATGAAGCCTACCTGCGGTATCTAGTATCAATACATCATAGTTATCGTTCTTTGCTGCTGCCAGTGCCCTTTTTGTAATTGCAATAGGCTTTTCATCTATCGCTATAGGTAAGGTTTGTACGTCTATTTGTTTACCGAGCACCTCAAGCTGTTTCTGGGCAGCCGGCCTGTAAATATCCAAAGAGGCAAGCATTACTTTTTTCTTTTGTTTTTTTAGCTTTAAAGCAAGCTTTCCTGAGGTCGTTGTTTTACCTGCGCCTTGTAAGCCCACCATCATAATTATAGCAGGAGGTTTAACTGCGAGATTCAATTCACTTTTTTCTGGTCCGAGAATTGCAACTAAATTATCCTGCACAATTTTGATTATCATTTGTGCTGGAGAAACACTTTTTATGACTTTTTCCCCTATGACCTTATCTTTAATGTCATTGATGAATTTTTTTACAACTTCAAGCGAAACATCAGCTTCAATTAGAGCTATACGTATTTCACGCATAGTAAGGCTGAAGTCATCTTTGGAAATGATTGACTTTCCCCTGAGCTTGTTGAATACAGAATTTAAACTCTCGGTCAATGATTTAAACATAACAGTACCAGTAGAACGCTCATCAAAAAAAGAGAAGAAGCTGAAACGAAACTCACTGAGTTATAACTTAGCACTTCTTTAAGTTTAGTAGTATTATTAGAGTATAGACTGGCAAGCGAATTAGTCAAGTTTTGCAGTGCACTAGCAGACATCTTTCTTATTTTGAAAGCTAATTTATTGAACAGTGAGACAACGTAGGGTATGAGAGCTCTGAAAATCCAATCGATATCCATTTTAAAGTTTATTCTTGGCAGAAATAACTTGCGTAAGGGGATGAACAACAAGGTGGCACATAGTAATGAACTAAATTGCGACCAGATATTTTGTGTGTTGTACGCAAGATTAAAAATCGCAGGTTTGTTGTAAATAGGTAAGTAAGGATTGCCAACAATTACGCATATGAATGCTAAAATAATCATGGCTATTCCACCCCCTTCCTCTGCTGAAAGTTTTGACTTGCTTTTGACAATAAATATGTAGTAAAGAAACTTAAGTCCCACACTTAAATAAAGCAATAAATTCAGAATTTTGTGCAAGCTTTCGTACAATTCTAAATCAGTACCATTCATTTTAATTTCAGCTGCAATGTATGATTTGCTAATAAATCCAGCAGTGCCAGGAAATGCAGCAATTGTGAGTATTGCGATCAAAGCATACATTCCTTCTACTGACATGAATTTGCTTGCTCTATTAAAATTCACCACTTTTGTCCGCAAGATAATCGAGTTGGCAACAGCAATGAGCAATAGTTGGTAGGCAATGGAAAAAATTATGTTGAGAGCAAGTAGTGGTACAGCATTTTCCAAGCAGCTAAGCAGACTCCCTGTCATAATTAATATGCCCATTTGCCCTACAACATTGTAGGCTAAAAACCTACGGATGTTTTGTTCAAGGGAGGCAAATATAATACCATAAATAGCAGTGATAGTGCCCAAGAATGCTAATATTTCAGCATAATCTTGCCAAAGGTTGTAAGTATGCAGGAGCGCTACTAAAAAAGAAACCTTGGTAGTAAATAGGGAAAGGTATGACGCACCGTGTAATGATGCAGCAGGATATGCGTCAACAACCCAGAATGAAAAAGGGAAACAGGCGCAATTTATTAATAGACCTATGATTATCAGATTAGAACTTTGAGTTGCTAACCCTGCCGTTAGTACAACCCCAACGAAAAAGTGTACACAAGCATACCTTACTGCAGGTCCATTATCTTTGCTGCCGGCTGCGATAATAAAAGATGCACTGATGGCCATTAATTCACAGAATATCACAGCCAATAATATCTGCTTAGATAATATTGCACACAATGAACTGACAGTATAAGCAAAAAAGGATAACATTTCCGAAAAGCTTAAATTTTTTGCTGGTAGAACAATTAGAAATGCAGCTAATAAAAAAGATATCAATATGATGCGAAAAGATAAATCAAAATTTAGAACAGGATAAGACCAATTAAACGCGGTATCCAAATTCTCAGGTAAATTTAGTACTACAACTACCAATATAGACAGCAGAAATAACAGCAAAAATTTATAAAGTTGCACGACAATTTAAGTCAATATAGTTTATACTATCTCGATGAATAAATAAAATCAATTTGCATGTATTAACCACTAATTAAACTAATTATCATATAATTATATCAGGGTTAGGGGGTTGTAGGAAACCGGTCAGATTAGGTTTTTAATCTAACCTGACCGGTAGCTTTAATAGTGAGGTAAGCCTCAATATAACACGCTCAATTTATAGTACTGCATTCGTGCATAATCTATTTGAAATTTGTGCACGAGTGTTAGTAAATTATTTACTTTTTGAAATAAAGCTCAGCATTAATTTTTTACGGTTAGCACAAAACTAGTTATTTCCTTATTTTATATTACCATGCTAAAATATCTATTATAGCATAAAGTTATTAATAATATGTGTATTTTAGCATATTAGATGAAGGTTCAGTCTGACAGACTAGCATCATCCAAGTCGCTGGCATCCAAGAAATTTTGCTTGTAAGCGAGCGCGCTAAGTTAGTGAACATAAAAGTAGCAAATCCTGTGTTACGCTGGCTAAGTTTTCCCACTTCATACCGCAGCGACCGCTAACGCTAGCGGAACAATGGTTTTTTGAATCTTCGGCCAGCTAAATTTACTAGATCTCTTGTATAGCCAATTTATGGTGAGGAAAAATGCAGATGAGCACCGTAGAATACTTGAAGTTTGAAGAGCGCAAGCAAGTTTTGACGCAAAATCAGAAAGCAGGTTATGCAAAAGGTTCACTGTTATATAGCTTAATAATTAAATATTTATTGACCTATTAACTATTTTTATGTATTATTATACTATTAGTAGTTTATATCAGAACATTAATAATGAGTGGTTCTACATCAGAAGAAAAGAAAAATCCAGTAGTGACGCTAAAAGCTCAGGCAGAGAAATTTGACTTTAGCAAGTTAAGGGCTGATAAGAATAATGCTGAAGCGAACTCTGGTCATCAAACGTATCTAGGCTCTATGAACAAAATTTCGTCATGAGAAAATAAGGAAAGATGTAGCAAAAACTGGTAGTTTAACTTAGCCACAAATAGAGAAACTACCAAATGGCATATTATATAAAAG
>NZ_WQMP01000075.1:0-4797 GCF_013366855.1 Wolbachia endosymbiont of Madathamugadia hiepei | reverse complement strand
CTTGTAGGTTTTTTACCATTGGCTAGTAGTCTACTTGCAAAGTTCTCATCTATTATTTTACAATAATCATCTACAAAACAGAATAACTCTGCTATATTCTTATGCATTGGGTAACCTCCTATTGTTGCTAAAATACTGGAGTTTACCTTATTTCTCTCTCTACTCTCTTTCTAATCCATAGTTAGCGTTAAAACAGCCTTTGTAGATAAAACTGCTGTGAATAATCCTTTGTTAACCAATATTTCACTACTATCATTAAGGAATTCCTGCAACTCTCTAATTTTTTCGTCATACCTTATCCCTTCCCTACGGATGATTTCAAGTAAATTCATACGATCCTCCTTATTTTGATCATATTGTGTATTAATAATGCAATAAATTCTGCTGAAAGTCAAGCTCTTGGTTAAAAAGTTAATATAATTTGTGAAAGTTTCTATGAATGTTATCCAAATTTAAATTAACGTTCTGCAACAAACCTGTTAAAAAAAACTCACAGGATCAACATCTATTGTTACTGCAATGCTCGAACTCAAGTTACAACTTTTAATCCAGCATTTCAACTTTCTCTGCATGGATAGACTATGTTTATTGTGTATCTTTAGTAATATCCTATACCGATACTTATTATTTAAGAAATTTATTGCTGCTGGCGATGGACCAAGAACTTCGAATTCTTTTAAACACTGGTTATGCAAGAATCTTGCTATTTCATTTGCTGCTTTTTGTGTTGCAATCTGATTCTTGCTACAAATTATAAGTGCTATTAGCCTGCTAAACGGCGGCATTTTTGCTCCGCATCTTGACTTAAGTTCAATTTCATAAAATGCGTCCCTTTTTTGATGCTGCAATGCTTTTATTATTGGACTTTCAGGATTATTGGTTTGTACTATTACTGTCCCTTTTTCGTTGAACCTTCCAGATCTCCCTGCAACTTGGTGCAATAACTGATATGTCTTTTCTGCTGCCCTCAGATCAGAATTTTCGAGGCTCAAATCTGCATTTACCACACCAACCAAGGTCAATTTAGGAAAATTGTGCCCTTTAGCAATTATTTGTGTGCCGATTATGATATTCACCTCTTCCTTCAACACTAAGTCAATGAAGTTGCTAACCGACTTCTGATCGCTACTTATGATCAAAGTTTTTGCGTTTGGTATTAGTTTGACCATTTCTTCAAGCAACCTTTCAATTCCTACACCATAAAGGGATAATGACTGCTCACTTTGGCAATTAGAGCATTTTTCTGGGAGTTTAAATTGATAAAAACAATGATGACACAAAAGAGCGTTCTTTTTCTTGTGGTATGTAAGCCAAATAGCACAATTTAGGCAGGAAATTTTGTATCCACACTTTTTACAAACTGCAAGTTGCGCATATCCTCTGCGGTTTAGAAAAAGCATAACCTGCTGTTTCTTCTCTATGGTTTGTTTTATGCACTCAAAAAGCTCATCAGAAATCCATTGTTTGTTGTTTCTCATGTCCACTACTCTAATGAGTGGCAATTCCGCACCACCGAATCGCTTAGTCAACTTCACGTGATTGTAATTCCCATTTTTAACATGATGAATCGTTTCGAGCAGTGGAGTTGCTGACGACAGAATTATTGGAATATTTTCAATTTTGGCTAAGATTATCGCCATATCTCGAGCATTGTATATAATCCCCTGTTCTTGTTTGAAAGATGAATCGTGCTCTTCATCAACGATAATCAATTTTAGGCTTTTATAAGGTAAAAAAAGCGCTGATCGTGCCCCGATGATTATTTGTACATTTCCGTTTGCTATATCAAGCCAGTTATTTCTGCGAGTTTTTGGAGTGAGCCCCGAGTGCCACTGAGCTAGGTTTCTTGATATTTGACTGCGAATACGATTTACCAATTGTGAAGTTAAAATAATTTCGGGCAGGAGAATTAAAACTTGAGCGTCGTTTACAATGTCGACTAACTTCGCAATCACAGAGAGATAAACTTCCGTTTTCCCAGATCCTGTCTCACCGTCAAGCAAAGTTACTGAGTATTCGTTTAAATTGCTTGTTATTCTATCACTAGCTATCTGCTGCTCAGAGCTTAATTGGCAACTTATCTCACTTATTTCCTGATCTTTTTCAATACAAACCAGTTTGTCTATTTGGTTTACTTTTAACACTCCTCCCATTATTACTTTTGCAAGCATGCCAATAGGTATTAAATTGTATTGCGCAACCCACTCTGCAAATGCGATCAATTTTGGTCTAACGCTTGGTAGATTGATCTTTTGCTCGATAAATTTTAATTCTCGATCACTCTTGTCACTGCATTTCCAAACTATTCCAATCAAGCGTTTTTTACCAAATGGCACTACTACGTAATCTCCAACTGAAATTTCAGTGTTTTCTTCAATTGCATATGAAAATAACTGGTCAATTGGAAGTGGTAGTAATACGTCAACTGTCTTTGTCATGGCAGTCTCAGTTTAGCATTGTTTTTATGAGTCTGTAACCTTTGACAATATAGGTAAACTGGAAAAACTATACATAGAAAAAAGATCTTAATATTTAACATATTTTTCATAGTACACACCATATAATTGATAAACTAATAGATTTACATAATTTGTAGAGGCCATTTATGGTTGATGATAAGATTACTTTGAACTTTGAGATAGAAAGGGGTGAGCCTATAGCACGTCAATCCCACTTTTTTGCGCGTATAAAGCTTACAAATGAAAGCAAAAATCTTTTGCGCGAGAAGTTTGGCAGTACAGTTAAATTTGATAACCTGGATAGCTACTTAGACCTCAATTATGAGAATTTTTATATCTATTACAATAAATACGGTGGATATTATGGTAGAGATGAGCTATATGTTAAAAATGATGATGGTAGATCTTTAACTTCTAACCTTCCACTTAATCACTACGGATTTTCAATGGAGCTATCATTGGGTGAAGGAGCAATCGCAGACTATGGCTTTTATCCTCTGGCTGTAATTTATAATCCAAGTCACTATGATAAGGCAAAAGAAAAAGTATTTGATGATCATGGTGAATTGTCACCAATTGCATCAAATGTGTTAGATAACTTTCTAAGCAACACAAACGGCTTAGCTACACAAGACATACTTTTAAAGATACAAAATGAAATTGCTGAAAAAGAGGTGAAGCTAATAAGGGAGAAAAGACAGGCAGAAGAAGAATTAAATCAAAAGAACGAAGAGTTAAAAGAACTTATAGAAAAAGATGAGATTAAAATATTTAAAGTGATAAAAGGTCACGACGTAGGTGATGGACGTTCAGCAGTAATTTTGCAACCTGATGGGAAGGAAAGAGATAAGATACCTCTCGATTCGAGTAAATACTATATAGCAGAATATAAGCACTATCCAGAAAGTGAAGGTGTTGAGTACTTGCATTTTATCGGCCCTAGAGATGATATGCTGGTTGATTATGAAGATTTATTTTTTGTGCTCAATCGAAGCTCCTACTCCGGTTTTGAAAGTGGGTTTTATTCAGCAGATGGAACCGATCTCGATAATTACGCTAAATATTCAAAGGATCGGTATTTGGGTGGTGATCAACTGTCTGAGAGATTGTCTAGCGAATTGGAAGAAGATAGCAATCAGATAAATTCAGAAGTTATGCTTAACGATCAACTTATGAACGAAGAAGTTATAGTAGAAAGTGAAGCCAAGCCTAGAAAGAAAAGAGCAATTGAAGAAGACGATAATGATATGAAAGATAGTGACAGCTCACAAGCAAAAAATGAGGACCAAAAATCAACGACCGTAAAGTTTCAAGAAGACTCTTCATCAAAAGCATCAACTCAAGAACTGTCTTTGAGTGAAGAGAATGAACAAGAAGAAGTTATCATAATAAGCGTTATGGGCAGTATGAAGGATGATAAAGATCCACAACATCCCTTAAAAATAAAGACAGGTGAACCTATTGAAATAGGAAAGTACAAGGTGGAATTGCAGGTTGCATATGATGATATACGGAACTTCTACAATACTATACTTGGCAAGTATCAGACCAATAAGGAGTACAGTTACGAACAAGTATCTGTTCTATACAATGGGATTATCATTCCAATACATGGTTATTATGATGAATCATTCACTCTGCCTGAAGCATACGTTACAGGTGGTCATCTATTTATCAAAGATCAGGATTTTGGAACTTTAGATGATTTTAATGAGATGTTCTATAAAAGTGATGAGTTAGTGTAATATAAAGGGCTAGATTCAACTTGGCGGACGGGAATTATAAGGAATTAGGATTTTTGCATAATCTTCTGTCATTCCAATCAGAAGAGTGTCATCCCAGTGCCCAGATACTGGGATCCATTCTTTTTTTTCACTAGATTCCAGCGTCACGGGCTGGAATGACACCTTTTAAGTTTCGTACAACTGTCCATCATGCGCTATGTAAATAACAACTAGGCAACAGATTTTTATCTTTAAGATTATTTATCAAGTATAAACATCAGCTCGTCCCATTCCCTTTTACCAATTCCGCTTTCCCCTCTAGTAACATTTTCTCCTTTAATTAATTTGCGAACTACCTCTAGACCAGTTTTTGAAATACAAACCGATTCTAAGCAATATTCAACGAAAGCGCCGTAGGCCATTGGGACCCACTTTTTTATTATATCCAACATAACTTCTGCATAGACTCTCATTTCATACTGAGCATGCTTGTCAGCTCTAAGCTTCAAAAAATGAAGAAGGTTATGCAGATCTATCTTCCAATAAAATTGCGTGTAGTAATTAAGCATTAGATTGGTTCTGGCAATTTCTCTTGCAAGCCCCTGTCCAATAAA
>NZ_WQMP01000074.1:0-4861 GCF_013366855.1 Wolbachia endosymbiont of Madathamugadia hiepei | reverse complement strand
AAACGGTTTTTGGTTACCTGAAAAACAGATTAGAAATTGAACATACTCGCCATAGATCTCCTATTAACTTTTTAGTTCACATTTTTTCTACACTTATTTCATATTCTTTACAACGCAAAAAACCTTCCATTTCCAACTCTTTCTTCGTCCGCTAATCCATAGTTAGCGTTTTAAGTATTGAACAATACTATTACGTGAGTCTCTAAGCTTATATTTTGCACTATTGCCTACATTCGGAAACTCATCCTGTGTTTCTATTTTTTCAACTGTAATTCCTTTACTTGCTAGACTCTCATGGTCAAAATCAGCATTTGTAACAATAAAAAAATCCTTTATTTTGTCCTTGAATTCTTCATCACCTTGAATTTTTAAAAAGGCAGCAAAGTGTTTTGCTAAGTTAAGTTCACCACTTTTTGTCAGTAAGTCACTTATACAGATCTTCTTACTGCCATCTTGTTTATGTTTAACCTGTATAAGCATATATACTGTTGCCCCATTTTGCTCATACCGGAAAACAATATCATCAAAACCCGCAGCAGGACTCATTTCGGTGGCTAAGCGGAAAAAGTATTTTCTATCCACTGCACGTCTAAAAAACAGCATTAGCCACAATCTTTGATAGTCGATACCATGGATAAAGTGTTTTGCCCCTCCAGTAGGATAATACTCAGACACCCTCAACCTCACATAATTTTAAAAATAGTATCAGCAAATGGTAAAAAAGTAATAAACATTGATATACAGATACCATAACATAGACCTGGGAACATTTGCAAGATGTACTGTCAGGACAAATCCTCTCAAGCTGCATTAAATGCCTCAGGTAGAGGTTGTTCATGAATACCGAATTGACCCTACCAAGAAAAAGGCACACACATTGGACAAAAATGGGCAAATAGGTTAGACTTGAGTTACATTGAGCCAGTATACAGACGGAATGGGATTCGAACCCATGGTACGCTCATCACGTACGTCAGTTTTCAAGACTGGTGCCTTAAACCACTCGGCCATCCGTCCACTTCTTTTTTATCACAACATTTGATTCCAAGCAATCTATAAAAATTTCACTTGCCCACACAGAAAGTATTGAATATATCATCCAATACTTCTTCAACACTAATAACCCCAGTTACCGCACCAAGTTCAATTGCTGCAAGCCTTAAGTCTTCAGATATTAGTTCAATTGGATTGTCTATATTAAAACGTCGTAAATGTTCTATAGCTCTCTGCATGCAATTTCTGTGTCTTTGCCGAGTAATCAGAGGAGCATCTTTATCGCAGCCAAATTTTTCCTCTACTTTTTCTTTAATCGCAGAGATCAGCCTCTCCGTACCTATTCCTTTCAAAATAGAAATAGGTAAAAAATCTATGTTGTTAACTTTTATGTTGTGATTATCGTTGGTGTCATCAGCTTTGCTCAGCACGTAAATGGTGTCATTATTTGTAACACTGCAGTTGATATTGTGACGCTGTTTAAAAGGAAATAATTCTATTCTCAAATCAGCTTCACAAGACCTCTTTCTCGCACGACTTATGCCTTCTGATTCTACCGGATCTGAACTCTCACAAATTCCAGCAGTATCAGAAAGGATGATCGGGTATCCGCCGATGTCTATATGAGCTTCAAGTACGTCTCTTGTTGTGCCTGCATATTCAGAAACAATAGCGATATCGCGTTTGGCAAGGAAATTAAATAGCGTTGATTTACCAACATTTGGTTTACCAGTTATCACAATATGTAAACCCTCACGCAACCTTTCACCACGTCTGTTATCATCTAGGTGGTCTTGTATTGACTGCACGAGAACTTGCACTTCATTAGTGACCTTTTCCAACTCGTTTCTTTCTGTTGCAACATCCTCTGGAAAATCTATATATGCTTCGATTTTAGATTGCATTGCTATCAATTTCTGTCTCCAACCACTATATAACCTCTCCAATTCCCCTGACATCTGCCTGATTGCTTGTTTAGCTTGCATTTTTGTCTCGGCATCAATCAAGTCTGCAATTCCTTCTATCTGCGTTAAATCAAACTTGCCGTTTAGAAAGGCCCTAAGCGAGAATTCTCCAGGCTTAGCCATGACAAAGACTTTTGATAATTCCTCCAAGATAATCTTTATAACTGCTTTGCTTCCATGCACTTGCAACTCTATAACATCTTCACCAGTGAAGCTGTTTGGAGCAGGAAAATAAATGACTATTCCATTGTCAATCAATTGACCTGAATCATCATACAGATCAACTAAAGCAGCAAATCTAGGTTTGATGTCTTTTGTAATATGAAAATGGCTTAAAGCTTTAAGCGCGTGGCTACCTGAAATTCTGATTACTGCAACTCCTGACTTACCAAATACGGTTGATAAAGCGAAAATAGTTTCACCTGTGCTTGTCATACATAAACCAGTTTATTCCTTAGCAATGCTACACTTAAGAAACCAAAACACCTAATTTGAAAGCGCTCAAAATTTTTATTTATTTTACTAATTTGTATTAACGTAGCACTACTGTGTTAATAAATCAAAGACATCTATGAACATATTAGATAAAAAAATTTACAAAAGTCACCTATTGGCTAGTATTGACTCAATATTTATTATAGAATTGATTATTAACTATTGCTTATGCGTAAAATACTAATTTTATTGTTGATAATATTGCCAATTAAGTTGCTTGCGGTTGAGATTGAAATTATTGCAGATGTAAATGGTGAACCAATTTCAAATTTAGATATTGAAAAACGCGTTAATCTGATAAATTCACTGTTTCACACTCAAAATGGAAAGGAGCTAAGGCTTCAAATTCTGAGGCAGCTAATAGACGAAATTATCATTATTAATGAGGTGCAAAGATTAAATATAAAATTGAGTGACGAAGAGTTAAATGACGCCGTCGTGTCATTTCTAACTCAAAGCTTTAAAATTAAGGATGATGAAATTGATCAATATATAAAAGAACATAATATAGACCTTGACATCTTAAAAAAACAAATAAAATGTCAACTTTTGTGGGGCAAAATTATTGAAACAAGAATCGTACCATTTATCAATATAAGCGACAAGGAAGTAAACGATGCAAAAGGACAAATAGAAAAGCCAGATTACCTTATCACGTTTCAAGAGTTTATAATTCCTGATCAGAAAGACAAAAGTATGGCTGAAGATTTAGCGAAAAAATTACGCAATAGTGATAACGACTTTATTCCAGAACCTCCAATAAAGATGCGTAAAGCAACAGTTAATTTGAATCAGTTGAAAGGCAACCTTAGGAACGCTTTAGAAGGACTAGAAACTGGTGACATAGCAGGTCCAGTCAGTCTTAGCGAAGGTTACTCTATTGTAAAAGTAATAGATAAAGTACAACTCGACCATGCACTACTGGAAAGCGCTTTAAAATTAAAACAGGTCGTGGTTAAAAGTTCTGAAAGTTCATTAGACGATCTCAAAGAGCAGAAAGTCAATTGTTTGAATTTTGATAAATTGGCAGATAATCTTAAGTTGCCAAATGCAAAAGAATTTGAAATAAAAATGCGGGATTTAAACCCTGATTTACAGGTTTTATTTAGTAAAACAGAGGTAAATGAAATAGTAGAATTCAGAGAAAATAGCATTGCAAGGTTAATGATGTTGTGTGATATCAAAAGCAATACGGCAGATACAGAAGCTATTAAACAGGAGATATACCAACAAAAGATTATGATACAAAGTAACTTACTACTGGATGATATGCGTAAAAATGCAGCCGTCAGTTATCGATATAGTTAACCGAAACTAGGACTTCCGAGCAGACATATCATTAGATTCTTGCATAACCAATTTATGGTGAGGAATTTTTAGGAGAAACGCAACCGCAGAATACTTGAAGTATTCGAGGAGCGTAAGCAAGTTTTGACGCAGAAATTACCATTAGAAAGCAGGTTATACAAGAGAGCTATGCAAGTACACAGTTTTGCCGGACACAACAGTGCGTACTACGTGTCCTTTTACCTTGCACCCATCAAAAGGAGAATTTTTTGATTTACTAGCAAAGCTGTCAATTTTAATTTCCCATTCGTAATTTAGATCAACCAAAATTAAGTCTGCAGCAAGGTTTTTTTGTATACGACCACGTGGCATGTGTATTATATCCGCAGGTTTATATGTTAATTTTGCAAGTACGTCAAATAGGCTCATTTGCCCACTGTGGTAAAGTTCAAGTGAAAGAGGTAGCATTGTCTCAAGACCTACGATACCAAATGCAGCGTTTTCAAGTGGTAGGTCTTTGGAATTACGATCATGTGGCGCGTGATCAGTTGCAATGCAATCAATCACACCTGTTTTTAAACCTTCAATCATAGCCAATCGATCTTCTTCAGTGCGAAGTGGTGGATTCATTTTTGCAATTGCTCCATGTTGTTTTACTATGTCCTCAGTTAAAGTGAAGTGATGAGGTGTTACTTCGCATGTAACATTCAGTCCTAAGTCTTTTGCATGTTTAATAGCGTCGAGTGAATCTTTTGCAGAAACGTGTAAAATGTGATAGTGCACGTTTTCCATATCTTTCATGAGCAGTATATCGCGGTTTACCATGACTGATTCTGAAGCACTTAAAATTCCCTTTACTCCCAATTCCTCAGAAACCTTACCTTCATTAATTGCACCACCTGCTGATAAATTTAAATCTTCCGCATGCTGAGCAATCGGAACACCCAGCATACTTGAATAAAGTAGCGCCTGCCTCATAATCATTGGATTCATAACTGGCATACCATCGTCAGTAAACCCAACTGCACCTGCTTCCTTTAAAAGTGTCATTTCAGTCAACTTTTCTTCTAAAGTAGTGATTTTAGCGTAAAATTCAACGTTTACATGTGAAGTTTCAAGTG
>NZ_WQMP01000073.1:0-4926 GCF_013366855.1 Wolbachia endosymbiont of Madathamugadia hiepei | reverse complement strand
CCATTTGGTAGTTTCTCTATTTGTAGCTAAGTTAAACTACCAGTTTTTGCTACATCTTTCCTTATTTTCTCATGATAAACTTTTTTCACAGGGCTTAAAAGAAAATGGGGCAAAAACAAGCTTAGAGATAAAAGTGCGATTAGCAGTATTAACTACGCTAACTGTTATGACTCTCGGTTTAGCACTAGTAGTATATTCTGTTATGAAGTGCATTCGAGAAATTGCTGCAAAAAAAACATGCGGCATTCTTAATAAAGTAGAGGGTGAAAAGGTGGGACCTTCAATTATGCAAAAAGCATAAGGTCAATTGTTGTAAAATCAATCGATTGCTTCGTAGAGCTATGTCCTGTAATAATTACTATACCATTTTGCTCAGAACGTATTGAGATTAGGTTCAGCACTAATTCGCAGGTTGCACTATCAAGATTACAAAATGGTTCGTCTATCAGCCAAATGTTTGCATTAGAGATTAAAAGGCGAGCAAGCGCAACTCTTCTTTTCCAACCTGCAGAAAGTTCACCATATCTAATATTAAGTACAGGTTGTAACTGTAAACAACAAACAGCGGCCATAATCAATTCTTTAGTATCTCGTATTCCTGCCCAGAGTTCTATATTTTCAGCAACAGTTAGGCTATTTTTGCAGGCATTTTTATGCCCTATATAGACCATAGAAGGTATATAAGACTTTGGATCATCATATATGTCTTTCCCACAGTGCCTTATGTTGCCTGACACTGGTGGCAACAGTCCGGATAAGCTTCTAATTAAACTGGTTTTACCACTACCATTTGGACCAGTGATTAAGATCTTAGATTTTGGCTTAGCTTGAAAACTGAGATTTTTAAATAATATTTTATTATTACGGGCGCAGGATAAATCTTCACATTCAAGCATGAATTATCTGCCCTTTCCTTTATACTTACCCTTAGTTGAAGCCTGAGCTTTTACAAACAGCTCCCAAAATCCTTTCTGTCCGCCTTCTCTATTTATCAACTGCGCCAAACGCTGCATAAATCCACCACTTAACATAACCATTTTTGTCCATTTACCTACTGGCTTTGCAATGTCAACTATTTCTGGATCTTCTTTGTAAACCTGTATATCTTTTTGCTTTTCACGCAGCATTTCTTGATGTTTCATCAACTCTTTTTGCTTATTCTTTTGATATAATTCATTGAATTTTCTGTCTTCC
This sequence comes from Wolbachia endosymbiont of Madathamugadia hiepei, assembly GCF_013366855.1. NCBI lineage: Bacteria > Pseudomonadati > Pseudomonadota > Alphaproteobacteria > Rickettsiales > Anaplasmataceae > Wolbachia > Wolbachia endosymbiont of Madathamugadia hiepei. The sequence continues at coordinate 3,732 of NZ_WQMP01000073.1, read as the reverse complement.
TCCCACTTTTCTTCAAGGACTTTTTTAGGAAATATGATTTTCCGAATTCGGTTCTTGTATATATTTCTCAAAAAGAAAAATACCGCAACCGCAACAAGTAATGTTATGCTATATATTATGATCTGTGCAAATGGCATTTTTCGTATCCAGATTTATTGAAAATACCCTTATTATTATACCACAATTATAGAAATTCTGCAAACCTATGTGTGAGCAAAGGCAGCACAAGGCAACATTTCTCTATCTTGCAAGTTGTGTAAATATACGATAAATGAGCTTGTATACAATAAAGTTTATTTCTATACTTCCTAAAAAACTCTGGTGACCAAACAAATATGAACTGCTACAAAACTCACACATGCAACGAACTCAGGAAGAATGATGTAGAAAAGGAAGTTACCCTATCTGGGTGGTTATACCGCAGACGCGACCATGGCAACCTGATCTTTGTTGATTTAAGAGACTTTTATGGAATTACTCAGTTGGTATTCAATAACGATAAAGATTTTTTTGGTGAAATATCAAATTTAAAATCAGAAAGTGTAATTACTGTTACGGGCATAGTCAAAGCTAGAACTGAAGATACAGTAAACAGCTCTATTTCTACTGGAGAAATCGAGGTGATAGTCAACAATTTGTGCGTTGAGTCGGAAGTTGAGTTCCACCTTGATGAAGCAATAGCAAAAGAAGAAAGAAGTATATTGGCAAGCATTACCGGCGAGCAAGAATACCCAGAAAACATGAGATTTAAATATCGATTTCTTGACTTAAGGCGTGAAAAAGCCCGCAACAACATTATTTTGCGTTCACAAATCATTGCTGAGCTTAGGAGGCTCATGATAGAGCAAGAATTTTTGGAGATTCAAACTCCAATACTCACAGCTTCCTCCCCTGAAGGAGCACGCGATTACCTAGTGCCAAGCAGGCTAAATCCTGGCAGGTTTTATGCATTGCCACAAGCTCCGCAGATTTTCAAACAGCTGCTCATGGTCTCAGGGTTTGATAAATATTTTCAAATTGCACCATGTTTTCGTGATGAAGATGCAAGGGCTGACCGCTCTCCTGGGGAATTTTACCAGCTAGACCTTGAAATGTCTTTTATAACTCAAGAGGACATATTTGACGTTATTGAATCTGCTTTATATAAAGTGTTTGCCAAATTTTCTCGCAAGTCTGTTGACAAAGACTTTCCACGCATTACATACAAAGAGGCAATGCTTAAGTATGGTTCTGACAAACCAGATTTGCGTAATCCACTATTAATCAGCGACGTTACAGAAATTTTCCGCGATTCAGGGTTCAATATTTTTAAAAGCAATATTGAACGTGGCATGGTAGTGAGAGCCATCCCCGCTCCCAAAACAGCAGAGGAACCACGCAGCTTCTTTGATAAAAAGATAGAACACGCACAGAAAGAATTTGGCGCCAAAGGGCTTGGATATATAACGTTTGATAAAGATGGCACTGCAAAAGGACCAATTGCTAAATTCCTTGATGACAATAGATTAAATCGCATAAGGGAAATAACGAATATAGAGCCCGGGGATAGCGTGTTCTTTGCTTCTGATCAAGAAAATGAAGCGGCAGCAATCGCAGGAAAAGTACGCACTCTTTTAGGGTCAGAACTGGGTCTAATAGATGACAATATCTTCAAGTTCTGTTGGGTTATTGATTTTCCATATTTCATATATGATGATAAAAGCAAAAAAATCGATTTCTTTCACAACCCATTCTCTATGCCTCATGGCGGCTTGAAAGATTTAGAGAAAAAAAATCCACTGGATATCCTTGCATACCAATATGATCTCGTCTGTAATGGGGTAGAACTGTCAAGCGGGGCAATCCGCAATAACAAATTGGATATTATGTACAAAGCTTTTGCCATTGCAGGTTATAACAAGGAAGAAGTTGATACAAAACTTGGTGCGCTTGTGCGTGCATTCAGATTCGGAGTGCCTCCTCACGGCGGAATAGCACCAGGGATTGATAGAATGGTGATGCTGCTTGCTGACGAGCCAAACATTCGCGAGGTAATCTGTTTTCCTATGAATCAGCAGGGTGAAGATGTTCTAATGGGTGCTCCTTCTGAGGTAGACAATAGACATTTACGTGAATTGTCTTTGCAGGTCATTGACTAAATACTCTAGACTATGTTAAACTAAGAATCATGAATAATATCCAAAAAGCAATACTATCGAGCATAATCTGCAACATGATTATATGGTATGAGTTAACTCTATTTGGGGTTTGATGCATATAATAAGTGACGTTTTTTTTCATCAGAAAGTGATTACATAAAAAAATCAAGTTCCTTGGCAGTTTTGCAATTGGATTTGGATTTAGACCACTTGGTGCATTTATTTTTGGTTACATTGGAGATAAGTACGGCAGGAGGAAAATTTTGCTGACTTCCGTAATATTAGCTTCGATATCGTCTACTGCAATTACGGTTATACCAAGTTCTAAAGAGATAGGAATATTTTCTCCTATGTTGCTTATGCTATGTAGAATAACGCAAGGAATGGCAACAGGTGGGGAAACGAGTATCAATGCAACCTTTTTAATAGAACATTCAAGCAATAAAAAAGATCTAGGGTTTTTAGGTAGCATGAAAGCTTTCAGCGGCGCGCTTGGTTCTATCACATGCTTTGTAACGATAGCTATTTGCAAAAAGCTTACAGGTGAAAATTATGAAATTTGGGGCTGGAGGCTGCTCTTCTACTTCTGTTCTATTATGGGCGTAATAGGCTTTCTAACAAGATACATGATGGAAGAGAGCTTAGCATACAAAGCTCATGATCAAAATAAAAGCTTATCTAATTCTCCATTTTTGGAATTAATCAGAAACTATAAAAGGATATTTGTAATAGCAATTGGGCTTGGCATCGCTCAAAATGCAATCGTTTATTCAGCAATCATGTTTTACAACATATCCGTAAAAGAACTTATCCTCTCAGGCATCGATATTAAAAATGTAGTAAGAATTATAATTGATATCACATTCGGAACGTCCGCGGTACTGTTTGCAACGCTATCTGATAAAGTTGGAAGAAGAAATGTGATGATTCCTACATTGGTAGCTTTAGCTTGCATCAGTTTACCGGCGCTCTCACTGTTATCTTATGATAGCCACTATATTGTAACATTCACCTATTTGTTGATAAATGTGCCGATAGGTGCGTCTTTTGGAATACATAATTCTCTTGTTTGTGAGTTGTTTCCAACAAAAGTTAGATGTACTGGTTTTAGCCTAGCACATAATATCTCTGCAGGAATTTTTGGTGGTCTCTCTCCCTCTATATGCATATGGCTTATAGAAAAAACTGAAACAAAACTTGCAGCAGGCATTTATCTTACTGCCTGTGCATTAATTAGCCTGATATCTGTGCTTCAAATCAAAGCCAAAGATAAAAAAGTTGATTGGTGAAATTTTTCCTTTAATAGTGATTCCTCATATTTTAATCACACCCTAGAACTATAAATGTAGTTCATTTAATTCAAGCAAAAACCAGTTTACCGTGAACAAATTTTGTTACCTAGTCTCTGTGAACAAAATTTTAGAGAAGCCATATGAAAGAACCAACGAAGTTTAAAAAACCCATAAAAACCTCAGCAGTCTTGTCAAATCGAGAAAAAACACCTCTAAAGTTCTTGATTTTTCCAAAGAAGCATTCAATCAAATGCCGCTCTTTATAAAGATGTTTGTCGTAGTCTCTCTTCACTTTTCAATTC
>NZ_WQMP01000072.1:0-5247 GCF_013366855.1 Wolbachia endosymbiont of Madathamugadia hiepei | reverse complement strand
GTAATTTCTCTATTTGTAGCTAAGTTAAACTACCAGTTTTTGCTACATCTTTCCTTATTTTCTCATGACAAACTTTTTTCACAGAGACTAGAAAAAGCAGAAAAAAGACGACCGTGTTTCTTAAAAATTGCTTCTGTAAATCTTGCAGCTATGTTAGTGGTACTTAGTATTGTTTCCAACTTATCTGTTCTGCAAATGATTGTAACTTCCGCGATACTTGCATTAATAGCTGGCGGTATTACATACATGGTATCAAAGCCTACCACCGAATTGAAAGGAGTGGCTATTCAAGGCTTGGTGCAACATGGTGTTGGTAAGGTTTAATTTGTAGCAATATCTGCTTTACTAGCCTCTGGTAACTCTGATATAGTTACTTTAGTTAATCTATAAAAGTTTATAAATGGCAACTTTAAGCGTGAGAGAAGCTTTATGTGCAGCAATCAGAGAAGAAATGCAAAACGACCCTGATGTGTTTATCATGGGAGAAGAAGTTGCAGAATATGACGGTGCTTATAAAGTAACGAAAGGATTGCTGAAAGAGTTTGGAGAAAATAGGGTGGTTGATACACCTATTACCGAACATGGATTTGCTGGTCTTGCTGTTGGAGCAGCATTTGCTGGGCTCAGGCCAATTGTTGAGTTTATGACTTTTAATTTTTCTATGCAGGCTATTGATCAAATTGTGAATTCTGCAGCAAAAACAAGTTATATGTCAGGCGGACAACTTGGATGCCCTATAGTATTTCGTGGACCAAATGGCGCTGCAGCGAGAGTTGCTGCACAACACTCTCAATGCTTTGCATCTTGGTATTCGCATGTACCAGGGTTAAAAGTAATAGCGCCTTATTTTGCCTCCGATTGCAGGGGTCTACTTAAAGCTGCAATTCGTGATCCAGATCCAGTGATATTTCTAGAAAACGAGATCACTTATGGACATGAGCACGAAGCTTCTGACTCTGAGCTATCGAATAAAGACTATTTACTTGAGATAGGAAAAGCTGCTGTTATACGGAAAGGAAAGGATGTAACTATCACTGCTTTCTCACTGCAATTAATGGATGCTTTAAATGCAGCAGATTTACTCTCTAGTAAAGGCATAGAAGCTGAAGTTATTGACCTGAGAACCTTAAGGCCACTTGACACTGAAACTGTCATTAACTCTATCAAGAAAACTAATAGATTGGTCAGCGTAGAAGAAGGTTGGCCATTTGCAGGAATCGGCGCAGAGCTTTCGGCTGCGGTTATGGAGCATGGATTTGACTACCTTGATGCCCCAGTTGTACGCGTAACAGGTAAGGATGTTCCTTTACCCTATGCTGCAAACCTGGAGAAAAAAGCATTACCGCAAGTGGAAGATATAGTTGAAGCTGTGCATCTGGTCTGTTTTAGAAAGACTTAGCTATTTAGCAGGAAGAGCGTAGCTAAACCAAGAAATATAAAAGCTGAAAGAATATCGGTTGTTGCTGATGTTAGAATTGAAGAGGAAACTGCAGGGTCAGATTTCAAACGATGAAGCATTATAGGAATGAAAGTTCCAATAAATGTTGCAATGATCGACATCATGATCATGGAGGCTACAAAAATGATCTCCACTTTGAAGCTGTGAAATCTCACGGCTAATACTACGAGTGAAATAGTAGACAGAATTATTCCATTTATTAGACCTATGAAAAATTCTTTTATCAGTATTCTGTTTGCATTTTGCTCAGTTAAATATTTTGTTGCGATCGCTCTGATGGTAAGTGTTACTGTTTGAGATCCTGCGTTTCCGCTCATCGACGCAATTATTGGCATAACTATTGGCAGTACTATAAAACTCTTTATTACGTTATCGAAAAAGCCAACTACTATAGAGCATATTGTTGCGGCTAAGAGGTTGAACAACAACCAAGGTAGTCTTTGAATTATGGTTTTATGTATAGGGGCATTTATGTCAGCCTTGGACGACACACCGCTTATTTTCAGTACATCTTCTTCTGTTTCTTGTTGGACAACTTTTATTACATCTTCAGTTAAGATCACACCTATGATTTTACCGCGCTTATTTACTACAGGAGCAGATAATAGAGAGTAATCTTTAAATATTCTTGCTACTTCCTCTTGGTCTAAGCCAGTTTTAATGATTTTTATGTCCTGACTCATTATTTCTTTTATTGTTGTTTCTCCCGAGTGAGATATTACCTTATTTAAATTAACACTACCTATAGGTTCTAATTTTGAGTTGATGACAAAAATCTGATGAAATGTTTCTGGTATTTTTCTATAATTACGCAAGAATTCTGTTAGCTGGTTTATCGTCCAATAATATGGAGCTATAACCATGTTTTTATGTATCAACCTTCCTGCACTTTCTTCTGGATATGATAACAACTCCTCTACTAACTTTTGAGTTGTGCCGGGCAAGTAGTGAAGTATGTTTTCTATAGACTTTCTATCCAAATCTTTCACTATGGTTACTATGTCTTCTACATCAAGAAGCGTGAGTAACTTTGCCGTGTTTTCTATCCCCAGTATTTCTATGATTTCCGCTTGTAAATCTGGTACTACATGTACTAGGGCATTGCTTAACAAATGTTGATCTAGGATACTAACTAATTTTTCCCTGTGGTCACTGATTGAAGTAGATAAAAAATAGGCTAACTGAACGCTATCTATTGTTTTTACGATATTACGAACGTTTTCTAGCTCCTCGTTATCAAGTGACTCGATTAGGTTATCGATAGCCTTATTATCTAAACCATAATGGGAATTTATCTCAATATTCATATCTTCACCTTACTTCTTAACACATATACGTACTTGATCTCTTTAAACATTAGAGTATAATAAGATTGTTTTAAATTAACTACTATATGGTTAAATTTCTGTTTTGTGTACTGTTATTGCTATTGATAGTGAATATATTAAAATCTAAAGCATAATGAAAGCCTATTTAGAAATTTTTGAACACTTTCAGAGCTTAGATAAGAGTATTTCTGTCATTAGGAGGTGTCTTTGACGTAGAAAAATTGAAGTCACGTCTTGCAGAGCTGGAATCTCAGGCTGCAGATGATGATCTATGGCAGGACAACCAAAAAGCACAAGAAATTTTAAAAAAACGTTCTAAAATCAAAAATGATGTGGAGTCATTTTCAAAGTTAGAAAGTGATTACAACGATGCTATCAGCCTAATGAAATTCGCTATTGATGAAAATGATGAGGAACTTTTCTCTGAAGTTGAAAATGAATTAGTGAAGCTAGAGAAATTAATCAAGCGCAAGGAAACGGAATCTTTATTTACTGGCGAAGCAGATAGTAATGACTGCTTCTTGGAAATTCACTCAGGAGCTGGTGGAACGGAGAGCAATGATTGGGCTGAAATGCTCATGCGTATGTATATGAGATGGGCAGAGATTTATCACAACTTTAAAGTTGAAGTTGTAGAAAAATTAGAGGGAGAATCGGCTGGTATAAAATCTGCAACGATAAAAATTATCGGAGAAAAAGCTTATGGGTGGGCAAAAAGCGAAAGTGGCATTCACAGGCTGGTTAGAATATCACCATTTGATGCAAGCAGCAAACGTCATACCAGTTTCGCAAGCATAGGGGTGACACCAGTGATAGAAGATTCAATTGATATTGCTGTGGATGAGAAGGATCTAAAGATCGACACCTACCGCGCTTCAGGAGCAGGCGGTCAGCATGTGAACAAAACTGAGAGTGCAGTGCGCATTACGCATATTCCAACGGGCATCATAGTTCAGTGCCAAAACAGCCGTTCCCAGCATCAGAATAAGCATGAGGCATTAAAGTTACTTAAAGGGCGTTTACACCAAATTGAGCTGGAAAAAAAGGAGCGGGAAATGGCTCAAGAGTATGGCAAAAAATGCGATATAGGCTGGGGTAATCAAATCAGGTCATACGTTGTACATCCATATCAAATGGTGAAGGATTTAAGAACCGGACATGAAGTGGGCAACATAAATTCCGTTTTTGATGGTAACATAGATTGTTTCATAGTTAGTGTGCTGACTAATAAAAATTAGGAGTTTGCATGATATCCGTTCAGAAGTGTGGCTGGAAGACACGTTATTAGGGTTTCAAAAGTCCGTTTCTTGACTCTTTTATTGAAATATGTAACACTCGAGCGAAGTGTTTGCAGAGGTAATTATATGTCTGGTTTAGAAGAACAACTGAAATTATATGATAAGTTACAGAAAACAATAAACAATAAGGGTAACGTTGCTGGCCTCCTCAAAGGAGCTTCGAAAGATGACTTACTAAAGATTCTTACTGATACAGGTATAATTGAGGATGTGTCAAGTGGTAAAAAATGCACTGTAACACCGCTTGGCCTTGCTATAATTCTTGATCGTCAGCAGAGCATTGAAGCTATTCTAGATGCAGCTGTAGGGCAAGGTATATTACAAAAAGTTCTTACCACTGCGAATATAACTGTAAAGCTTTCAGATGGTATGGAATATACTGTAACACCGCTTGGCCTTGCCATGTCTTTTCATAACCGGAAAAGCATTGAAGCTATTCTAGGTGCAGCTATAGGAAAAGGTATATTAAAAGAAGTTTTTGCCGGTATAGAAAAAGATAATCGTGGAAAAATTAAGACTATCTTAAAAGGAGCTGGAAATCAGGATATGCTAGACAAAACTTCTCAAGTTGAAAAGGATATATCTGACAATAGAGCAGTGAAAGGAAATTCAGCTAGTAACGAAAGTGCAACAACTGAACAAGCAACTAATAAAGCAATAATGATTGGTGTTGTTTGTGGCGTTATAGCTGGATTAGCAGTAGGTATTGGATGTGGTGTTGCCAATGCTGGATTATCAATGTTAGTTATAGCTAGCATAGCTGTAGTTGCTGCGTTAGCAGTTGGACTTGCTGCTTATGGTATTGCATATGCAATATCAAAACCTAACACCAAAGTGGACGAAACAAAAGTAAATGGCAATGCGCAGAAAATCCTGGTTTGAGCATAAGTTCATAAAACCCCACTATCACTATAAGACCAAAGATCCTATTTTCGTCGTGTGCTACTGTGTTGCTCTATAGACAATATGCCACCATCGCCAGAGAGCAAAGTACGTGCTGGCTTGCTTTGTCTTAGTCTCTGTGAAAAAAGTTTATCATGAGAAAATAAGGAAAGATGTAGCAAAAACTGGTAGTTTCTCTATTTGTAGCTAAGTTAAACTACCAGTTTTTGCTACATCTTTCCTTATTTTCTCATGATAAACTTTTTTCACAGAGACTAAC
>NZ_WQMP01000071.1:0-5268 GCF_013366855.1 Wolbachia endosymbiont of Madathamugadia hiepei | reverse complement strand
TCTTTGCTCTTGCTGTGTATTCCTTTCACGCTTTTCAAAAAACTAAAAACTTGTTTTCAATTTCCTTCTTTTATATAATATGCCATTTGGTGTTTCTCTATTTTTAGCTAAGTTAAACTACCAGTTTTTGCTACATCTTTCCTTATTTTCTCATGATAAACTTTTTTCACAGAGACTAGCATCTTAACCTTCTTTAATAGTTTTTCCCTTACTTTTATAATAAGTGCACGCTAAAATATAGCTGTTAGTTGAGTTAGCTATCCATACTATAAGGATCAATAACACTATTTTAACAGTATTGATTGAAAATTCATTCTGCAGAGCAAAACCAATCAACAATAACATCGCGCCGCTGGAATCTATTATACCTACTGCATGTAACCTAGTATAAAAATCAGGGAATCTGATTGTCCCTATGGTTGAAATGGTTACTAAACAAATACCTAAGAATATGAAAATAGGTCCTATCATAAATTATCAAAGCAACATTAATCTCATTAGTGCTATAGTTGATACAAAACTAATACTAGCGTACAAAAGTGCTATATCAAGCAAAAAGAAATTGTTCAGAATAATCGACATTGCTGTTATGAGTAAAACTGCTTGTGTCGAAAAATTGTTAAATGCTAGCACCTTGTCGTAAATATCGCTTAGCTTGGATACTATACGGTATAGCATTACACTAATACAAAGTAGCAGCATATAAACAGTAACGTAGGTCATCTATAAATTACAAACTTCAGTAGTACTCTGCTCGATCTACTCTTCATTATCTACTTCATCATCTATTTCCTCACTGTCTTGATCGTCTATTTCGGGTTCTACCTCGTCATCCTGAATATCAACACTTTCTTGATCCACATCGGAATCTATGTTAAACTGGTCATCAGAAAAATTTAGTAGTTTTTCTAGCTTACTCGTATTACTGCTATAAGCATTACTCATATTTCCTTTCATATACTCTTTGCATCTGCTGACCAAAAGGCTAAATAATTCACGAGTATCTACCTGTCTTTCTGCTATTTCGTATAAAGAAATGATGGTATTCTTATGACCTTTAAACTTAGCTGCCTCAATTGGACTACTTGCCCCTGTATTCAAGTCATGTGTCCTCTGACTCGCCAATAGAGCTAATTTAAAACGGTTATTCACTCGCCCTGTGCATTTTTCTATAACAGATTCAGCCATAAAATACTACCTTAATAAGTTTTATACTGTATCACAAAAAACAAAATGTCAACTTCTCTATTGAGATTCAGCTTCATGTTTTGCCTTTTCTTCTTCAAATTTTACTGCTTGGTTTTCTGTTATGATAATTGTTATTCCAAAGCCTAATTTTTTGAGGAATCCTAACAATCGCTCTAGAGAGAAACCATCTGTTTTGCCATTTTTAATTTGTGATATCTTTGGCTGGTCAACACCTAGTATTTCTGCTGCCTGGGCTTGAGTCCAACCTTTTTTTTCTATAAATTTGCTAATTATGCTAAGTGACTCCTTTTTTATTTCTACAAAGCACAAACCATTGTCTAATGATATTATTATTTCCATAATCCTTTTACACTCACTATCAAAAACTTTGTAAGACATTACAACATAAATTTGATATCTCAAAGTATTAATATCATATAGTTTGTACTAAATAATTATAGATATTAATATATAAAGCTTTAAATAGATTGTATGTTAATATTTTTATCAAGTTTATTTTAATCTTAATTATTGTTTTACCTAGAAAAATTATTCATAGTAAGAGGAATGGCAATTGCAAGGCTAAAATAGTCATTTTGTAAATTCATATTACATAAGAAGTTTATATCTATATACCGTAAAATAGATATTTGCTCAAATCTCTATTTAACAAGAACGCTATATATTATATTCAATGTAACTCAAATATTTGTTGCTTTTTAGCTGAAATACTATTTAGTTAGTAAATAAAATTATGTTGAATATGGCAGGAATAAGAAAAGATGTTGCTGTAATTATAGGAAGTGAATCGGATTATAGCACTATGGCTCATGCTGTTGATATGTTAAAAGAGCTGGGAATTTTGTATGATATATTTATAATATCTGCACATAGAACGCCAGAAAGGCTATTCAATTTCGCTAAATCTGCACAAGAAAAAGGTTTTAAGGTTATTATAGCTGGTGCAGGGGGAGCAGCTCATTTACCTGGTATGGTTGCGTCGCTTACTTATTTACCTGTTATCGGCGTTCCTGTACATAGTAGGCAACTAAACGGGCTGGATAGTCTATTGTCTATAGTGCAAATGCCAAAAGGTGTACCGGTTGCAACAATGTCCATAGGAGAAAGTGGAGCATATAATGCTGCCATTACCGCTGCATCTATATTGTCAATTTCTAACAGTGAAACTGCAGGTAAGTTAAAAAAATGGAGAGAGAAACAGACCAAAGGAGTAAAGGAAAAACCGGGTTCATGATAAATTTATGGCAATAATTCTTTTAGATACAAAAACTATAAACCGTATAGCAGCAGGAGAAGTAATTGAGAGACCAGCAAGCGTAGTGAAGGAATTAGTCGAAAACGCAATAGATGCTGGAAGTTCAGAAATAGAGATCAAAATAGAGAGTGGTGGGCGCAATCTTATCACCGTGATAGATGATGGAAATGGAGTAGAAAAGAATGATCTAGAACTTGCATTTATGCGTCATGCTACTTCAAAACTAAGCGATAGTGAATTAATAGAAATCAAGCATCTTGGCTTTAGAGGAGAAGCTCTGCCTTCGATAGCAGCAGTAAGTAGGATAAAGTTATCGTCTAGAGCAGGAGGAGCAAGTGAAGCGTGGTCTATAAGGTATGAGAGTGGAGAAAAGGTGGGGGAAATTATGCCTTACTCTTTATCACAAGGCACATATATTGAAGTACGAGATTTGTTTTTTGCCACTCCAAATAGGCTAAAATTTCTAAAAACCGAAAGAGCAGAAACTCAAAGCATCGTTGATATTATGAGTAACCTAGCAATGATTAACTATCGTATAGGGTTTACCCTCACTTCAGGTAATAAAAAGCTCCTGAAATATGCCAAACAAACCTCGTTGTTTAGTAGACTATGTGAAATAGAAAAAGAATTTCAAAATAATTCTCTGGAGGTTAATGAAGAAGAAAGCGGCATCAAACTGACAGGACACGTCTGCAAACCGACCATTAATCGAGGTAAGTCTGATATGATTTATACATTCGTGAATGGAAGGCCAATAAAAGACAATCTACTTGTTGGTGCGGTTCGGTACGCATATCATGATTTTGTTCCAAACGATAGGTATCCCTTTGCAGCGTTGCATTTGGAGGTGCCATATGATCAAGTAGATGTAAATGTGCATCCAAATAAATCAGAAGTAAGATTTCAAAATAAGAGACTAATATATGAAATAGTTACAAGAGGGCTAATTAAGGCATTGTCAACGAGAATAGGCAGCTTTACAACGAGTGATGCTGGAATAACAGAGGAGCTTAAGGAAGGTTCGTCTTTTGATGCTGGCAAAGGGAATGATGAGCTTATTGATAGTGGAAAAAGCAAAGAAGCAGAAAATCGAAAAGAATTTTATGAAAGGAGGCCAAATCCTTTAGAAAGTCAACTGATGAAAGAATTTGCTTTTCCAAGTGAAAGAGTGAAAAGCCTGTCGGAACAGTCACAATCGTTTGATTACACTGGTATGCAGAAATCCCCACCACAAACGGAGACTATAGTTCTAGAAAGAGAACAAATTGATTTGATAGAGAGCCACCCGCTCGGGTTTGCACGCTGCCAGGTTTACAATACTTATATTATTGCTGAGGCTAGAGGCAAATTGATTATAGTTGATCAGCATGCAGCACATGAAAGGCTAGTATACGAGTGCTTAAAACAAAAATCAAGTATAAAAAGACAAAAATTACTACTTCTTGAAGCGGTTGAAATCAAAAACCAAGTTGGAATGGAGATGGTTGAAACTTATAAAAGTAAGCTTTTCGAAATGGGTTTTGACATTGAAATCAAATCAGAAAATAAGGTCGTAGTAAAGGAAATCCCTGCGATTTTGGGCACAGTAGACGTAAAAGAAATGCTGATAAATATAGTTGATAGATTAACGGAAATAGAAGATATACTGCCAATAGAAGATAAAGTGAACAAAATATTGGCCACTATCGCTTGTTATGGATCAATTAGAGCTGGCAGAAAAATGAAATTGGAGGAAATGAATGAACTGCTGAGGCAAATGGAAAAGACACCATATTCGGGACAATGTAACCATGGGAGGCCAACTTATATAGAAATGAAACTAAGTGATATTGAAAAACTATTTGAACGGAGGTAAGAGGTTGCCATAAGTATGTAGACTTTTATTTCTCGTCACCCAGCACTGGCCTAGAAACAGAACTAAAAAAACTACTTGACAACTTTTGCCGTTACCCTTATCATAAAGTTCGAGCTATTCATTTAGCTTCAATCTGTGCAGATTAAACGACGAAAGTATCACGGTTGGCGTCTTATGTTGAATTTTTTGCACTATGTGCACCTCGTGTCTTTATTAATTTCACCTAGACTTCTAGGTTTTTGCCTATACAAGCTGAAACGCGCTTATAAGTCATTCAAGACAGTATACGCCAATTTGCAGGATTAGAGAGTGAGCAACCTCTACCACGGGATTTCTTTTGCCTTTTTTTCTGCTTGGTAAATTTCTTAACGCTTAAGTCAAAGTTAGTTGTAGTTTAAAAGCAGCTAAATTGCAGCGTTTAAGGCTAAAAAGATGCCAATATTTTTGAACAGGTATTGACCAGGGCTTCTTTTGCTTTTTTTCTCCATTTAGTAAATTTCTTAAATATTTATAGCTAGTTGCAATCTATGAACGAACATTTGTTTTTACAACAAGTGGTGTCATTCCAGCGCGTGACGCTGGAATCCAGGAAAGTTTGCTTGTGAGCAAGCAAACTAATTTTATGAACATAGAAAGTAGCTAATCTTAATTTAAAACACAACATTTTAATCATTATGGAAAGACTGGATCCCAGTATCAAGTACTGGGATGACAAAAAAGGAAGCACTGGAATAACAAGAAAAGGAGGAGCTGGGATGGCAGGAGAAGGGGCTACTTGGATGACAACGAAGGGCTACTTTCATGACACCCTCCTGGTAGGCTCAAGTCACAATTTTCATGCAGTTGTGAACCTTACCCATAAAACGCTAACTATGGATTAGAAAGAGAGTAGAGAGAGAAATAGGGTAAACTCCAGTATTTTAGCAACAATAGGAGGTTACCCAATGCA
>NZ_WQMP01000070.1:0-5276 GCF_013366855.1 Wolbachia endosymbiont of Madathamugadia hiepei | reverse complement strand
TCTTAAATATTATAACTAAAGTAGTATTCTGAATGCAAGTGTCAGCTACTTGGATGACAGGAAGAGGATGCCGGAATGACACCATCATAGAACTTCAGCTACACTCTATGATTTTACATATTAATTTAATTATTTATACTTTTTTTGCTAAGATATAAATTATACTGATATGGAAATTTACGCTTTTTTTAGGGAAATCACTTTATGCTTGATATTGAAGAATTAACAAATTAGAGGTTAAAGTTATGACAATTAATCAACAAGTAAATAAAAATATAACTAAAGAAGAGTATTTCAACAATGGTGGTAAGGGATTTAACTCACCATATATTATAGAAATAGAAGAACTAAATATCAAAGTAGAGGTTTATTCTCATGATTTAAGAGCAAGTAAAGTTCCTAAAATTGAAAGTGAGATAAGAGAAACAGCTATTAATTTTAAAAATGCATTCGAATTGGAACCTGGCAGTTCAGGACAAACATTCAAGATTTATGTGTTCGACGATAAGGATGATTACACCCACCTTGGTGGAAGCGATGCTTTTAAACTTGGTCTTGGAGATGAAGGTGGTAAGTGTTATGCAGGGAGTGATAATGTTTGTGCTGAAATGTACGTCTATCAGAAAGGTGGTGTTCTTAACCTTCAGCATGAATTTGCACATGGTTTAACTTACTTGGCGGGAGGTAAACAAGTATTCGAAAATTCTCCTAAAGCGTTAATGGAGGGAATTGCAGATTATTTTGAACACTACTCAGACCATAAGTTCAACTCTCAAGGATCAAGTATTGAAAAAACTGAAGCTGCAAAGTTGGATTTAAGTAAAATCTTAGAATTAAAATACTTACCCGATAATGAAAAGAATAGTCTAGTTTATAAAACTGGTCATGCGTTGGTAATGTATTTACAGGAAAAAGATCCTAGTTTATTACGAGACTATCTAGAAGCTTTGCGCAAAGGTGACTTACATAAATCAGAAGACTTGCTCTCTCAAATAAAAGGTCAAGATGATGCTTTCAAGGGCTGGCTTGCTAAAAATAATACAGACACTGCAATGGAGAAAATCAATGCCCTGCAAGTTACAAAAGGGGATTTGATAGCAACTGGTCAAGAAATAGTGGATGGAGAAATTAAAAATGTATCCTACTATAGAGCAGACATAAAAAAAATGGATGGAGAAAAGGTTGGAAGCTTCTCTCCTGTAGAACATGTTGCGCTTTATGATGTCGCTCGTGCTATTAACAGGGCAACAAATGATAAGCTTGATATATCAAAGGAATATCACTTCTTAAAGGTAATAAAAACTCCTGACGGGCAAACCAAACTCACTTACTCTAATCAACAAGGTAACGAGGAGTATCGAAACAGTCAAGAGTATAAAAATCAGGCTTTCAGAATACTATCAAAATATGATGAAAATTTAAAGGAAGCTTATGATAAAAAACTAAAAAACCTGGATGAGCAGATTCGTAAGGAGTCCGCTGAAGTACTTGAAAAATACCGTAAGCAAGAGATTTCTTATAAAGAACTTTTAGAAGAATATAATTCCATTACTTCTTCCTCTCGATATGAGGGATTGAAAAATCCCTTACTCGATGAGATGATAAGTACTGGTTTAAAACAAGTAAGGAAAACTAAGAACATCGATGTAGGAAAGATGTTAGAAGAGATGATCAATATCGATCCAAACTTAATGAGAGGTACAAATCATATTGATCTGCAGGAAGGCAAGATTTTCTCTATAAAAGTCCATGGTCATGGGAATATGGGTGCGCTGTCCATATACGATGGAGACATAAAACTTGGAGAGTTATCAATTGAATCAGGATTCTTTAAGCAAGTTGAAGATCAAACTAAAGAAACTTTTGTTTTTGAGGATATATTGCACAACTTGAATACTCAATATGAAGGCGGTGCTTATATGGCGGTTACAAAAGAAGATGTTCATTATAAAGCTTCTCTAATAGATGGCAGAACAGTTGAACGTGATGAATATTTCGATGAAACACATTTACACGAAAATGAATTGTTGCATCCCAGTGTTGGACATATTCAAAAAGATTTGGATTCCCTGCTCCTTAGAGGCACTAAGATTTTGAATCATAAGGATTCAAAGCATGCTCAATATTCCGATGAGCAAAGAGAAAGCGGGTTAATCGTGGAAAAAGGAAAATTATTGGATAATAAGGGAACCGATAGGACAGACGACGATGTACACGAAGCTGTTGTAAAACAAGGAGGCGAGCGCTTATATGAATTCAAAAATATGGGTTTTTACATTAGCGAGGAAGGCGACCTATTTATTCATGACCATGGAGCAAACGTAAGATTTCAACTACCAAAAAGTATTACTCATCTAAAGTTAGTACCGAAGGATGGCGGATATAAATTGGTGCCAGCTGATGAACGTGGTAATGAATGTAAGTATGACGCTCGAGGTAATGCTATACCAGACGAATACAAATATATTGACCCAATATTTGCACATGAATATGAAAAGAGAGATTATTCTCATGAACATGTCAATATAGGCCTTGTAAACTTTGATCAATACAACACTGGTAAGCTTTTTGCTATTAAGTACGATCCAAACGATTACCATATACAAAAAAATTCCAAAGGTGAAATACTTAGAATAAACGATCAAATATATTTCACTAAGGTAAAACTATTTGATAATGATACTGGTAAAAAAATTGGGATGTTATCTAATAACTTTCATAACTTTAAAGGAAAAATATTTTTTTCTGCTGACTATAACTACAGTTATAGCGATTTCCTGGCATCAGTTTCTCCTCAGGTTGAAATTGAGAATATGGAAAATGGAAGTAGAAAAATAACTTTCGACCAAGGTAGTGGTGATCTGGGTGATACTGATAAAGGCTACACCGATTATCAGAGAATATTTACAAGAGAGAAACAAACCGAAAGTTCAAAAGAACAGGCAAGTGTAAACAAAACTGAGACAGAAGTCGATGCGCCACACATGGGTTATAGTATTACTAATACTGTTGCTCAAATTGCTGAAGGAAGTACTGCATCAAACGACAATGATGAAATGCAGTCTGATCAGCCACAAATTCTAACGAGGGTGATAAGGTCAGCTTTAGTAGAGGACAAAGAGCAAGAGCAGGTAGTGTTGAAAGACACAATCTTGAAAATAGAAAAGAACTATGATCGAGATTCAGAAGGAAAACATAAGGCAAACGTTACTATAGATTATTATGATGTGAAAGCCTTGTATGACAGAGCTGAGGGAGCAGAAAAGCAATCTGTGTTAAAGTTTTGGCATAAATTGGCCGAATCGGGATATAAGGTTGGTGCTTTGCCAGAAGATAAGTATTACTTTCAAGATGGTAAATTCGTAATTCGCGACAGCGATACGCAGAAGTGTATAGCGTTGCCTGAAGATAAGGTGTCCATCAAGATAATGAAAGATGGCGATCATTATGATCTAGCTATATCTAATAAAGAGAGCAAGGTAATAAGTAGTATTACAAAAATAGATAACTTAAACTATGAGTTGCTGTCAGACACAAGTGGTGTCAGTTTAGAAACGCAAGATAGCACTCTATTTTCAGATCAACATAATGAATATAATGTTTATCTAGAGAATGGTTTAGGAGAAATATTTAACTGTACAAGCGATTATGCTTATCACGATCACACCTTGTTCAACATGGATTAATACACATAAAGGGCTGCTGTTTTAATGCAGCAGCCCTCATGTGTGTGAGGTTATTATACTAAACTAAGTATAAATTGTTGCAGAATTACACATTTTTTTGATATTAGCAAGAACTATAATAATGTAGTACTGCCTTGCGTATTGCCAATCCGAATTCCACCTGCTGTAAAATAACACAATCTGCTATATCACTGCTGATCTCAATCCCTCTGTTTATCGGCCCTGGGTGCATAACAATCGCACTTGGTTTCGCGCATGATAACTTTCGTGAATCAAACCCATACAAATGAAAGTATTCTCTCTCTGAAGGAACAAAACAACTATTATTCATGCGCTCTTTTTGCAACCTCAAAAGCATAATTACATCTGCATCTTTTATGCCTTCAATTAGCGAATAATGGACTGAATCTACCTCAGGAAAATGTCTACAAATCAAAGTTGGTGGTGCAACCAAGCATATTTTTGCTCCAAACATTTTTAGTAATCTTATATTCGATCTTGCAACTCTGCTGTGCAAAATATCTCCGCATATCACAATTTTGAGATCTTTTATTTGCTTCTTATAACTACTGATTACAAAATAGTCCGCAAGGGCTTGAGTTGGATGTTCACTGCTTCCATCACCTGCATTGATTAGTGAGCAACTAACATGCTCGGCCAGCATATTTAAAATACCGCTGTTTTTTTGCCTGATTACTATGTAGTCAGGATTCATTGCATTTAACGTTTTTACCATATCTTTCAAATTTTCTCCTTTATTAATAGAAGAAGATTTTATCGGCAGAGTTATAACATTTGCTCCAAGACTTTTTGCCGCTATTTCAAAAGAGGCAAGCGTACGCGTTGAATCTTCAAAAAATAGATTTATTACTGTCTTGTTTTCTAAGATATGCTCATTTGCAGCTTCATTTTTCAGGTATTGACCAGCTAACTTAATTATATTTTCTACATCGTTGATTGTGAGATCCTGTATGCTTAGCAGATTCCCTCTATCGCTCATAATTTCTTTTTAGTGTACAATTGCCATTCAACTCATTCTACCTCTTTATTACTTTTTTTCAATAAGTCCCCTCCATGACAATTATTTTAGCTAATCCTAAATAGGCATTGCATTAAAACAAAAACTGGTATTAACTGATAATTAGTATTCTAGTTTTATTATGGTTAGTATGTTAATAGTAAGTGAGGTTGGAAATGGTTGCGAAAACTGAAAAGAAAGATGAGAAAACTAGCCTAGGAAGCAAAATACTAGATTACATGCCGTGAAGAACGGCGCTCACAGTTGCTGCTTTTGCTATTCCAATTGTTGGTCCTGCTGCTGGTACAGTTATTGGAACTTTAGCACATGGTAATTATAGGAAGAATAATAGAATTGAAGATGAAGAGAGCAGCAAAGAGAATGCAAAGCCAGGTCGTTTAGAGAAACTCTTATCTAAAGCTGGCACTATTGTGATAAGAATTAGTGCTATTGCAGTTGGTTTTCTGCTTGGAACACTATAGATTAGCCGATAAAGAAAGAGCTGGAAATAGAGGGCTTTTTGGGTTGCATGGAATATGAAATAAGCGTAGAAAAGATGTGAACTAAAAAGT
>NZ_WQMP01000069.1:0-5285 GCF_013366855.1 Wolbachia endosymbiont of Madathamugadia hiepei | reverse complement strand
TGGATATAGCTTAGCTGAAGCAGATCTACTGAGGCGTGCTATGGGTAAGAAAATCAAAGAAGAGATGGATAAACAACGTGAACTTTTCATCCAAGGAGCAACGAAAAATGGTGTTGATTATGATAGGGCAAGTTATATTTTTGACCTTGTTGCAAAATTTGCTGGTTATGGATTTAATAAATCTCACGCAGCCGCATATGCAGTGATATCTTACCAAACAGCTTACCTTAAAGCTAACTATCCATTGGAATTTTTCACAGCCTTGATGAATTTGAATATCAATGACAGAGACAAACTGAATTTATTTTATCATGCTGCAAAATTCAGTGGAGTTTCTGTTCTTTCACCTGATATAAGCAAATCTAAAGCTGAATTTTCAATAGAGGGTGAACGCATACGCTACGGCATTGCTGCTTTGCGTAATGTTGGTTTTTCTATAGCAGAAGGAATAGTGAACACACGTTCAAGCGCTTATAAGGACATATGGGAATTCATTCAAAATTCGGGTCATATAATAAATAAAAGAGCATTAGAAAGCCTAATTAAGTCTGGAGCATGTGATAGTGTGCATCAAAACAGAAAGCAGCTATATGAGTCAATAGACACATTAATTTACTTTGCAAATAAAAATAGGCAGGATAAGGAATCGAATCAAGCTGTTTTGTTTGGCAATCTTGATGTCCTCAGGCCAAAACTTGAGGATGTGGAAGACTTCAATGAAGAGGAAAAATTAGAACATGAGTTATTTTCGCTGGGATTTTACTTAACTAATCACCCACTTGAGAAATTTAGGGCCCTTTTGAAAAAATTAGATATTGGATTTATCGGAGAAAGTAAAACAATAAAAACTGCTGGCGTAATATTAAATGCACGTATGAGAACTTCAGAGCGCGGAAGATTTGTTATACTCACGCTTTCTGATCCCTATAATGTTTCTGAAATAGCATTCTATAATAACGAAATAATAGAGGAAAAAAGAAATTTATTTTCGCCCGGAACATTTGTGATAATTGATCTTGAGGCTTCGGGAAATACGACAAGACTAGCAGGAAAGGATATATTTGAATTTACGGAAAGGATCACTTCTGTAATGAAGAGGTTGGTGTTAACTGGATGTGCAGATTCACAAACAGCTGCTATGGAATTAAGTTCAGTACTGAAAGATGGAGGCAGAACCAAAATCATGCTGGAACTTCTGCTTGAAAAGCATAAAGTGAGTATCTTGTTACCAGGTGCATATTCAATCACCCCTCAAGCTGTTTGTGAGATATCCAATTTAAGCTGGATTAAAGGCATAGAAATTGATACAAATAGCTTGCTTATATAAAAAAGTTTTATATAATGAAATATTTAACCGGTATTAAAGGAAAGTATAGTGAATCTTTATGAATTTACTTTTATAGCACAACAGGGCTTATTACAGCAAGAAATAGAAGAAATGGTCCAAGAGCTAGGTGTTTTGTTGGAGAACATTAAAGCAGATATTATGCATCAGCAAATTAAGGGCATTCTAAATGACAAGCCCGCGAAACAGGAGTCAGAGGTGCGTGCTAAAAACATTCAAGAAAGTTTAGTTGATTATTCTAATTTTTTGGAAGGTTTTGCAAAAATTCTATGGGTTGAATTAGAAAAAGATCTTTCAAATTTGAAAGAAGTGAAGTTGCAAATTAACAAAGAATTGAAAAATGACCTGGAAGGTCTGGGAATAACACAAGATTTTATAAAACTTCCAGAGTGTGGTAAGCAAATTGCTAAGATTGCATTTATTCGCAATACAATAAATACTTTAAAGGAAAATATTTCAGAGCATCTAATGAAGCTTTTTCAGGAGGTTTTGACAAGTTCCAAAGTAACAGATCAAAATCAATTGAGTAAAGCATTAGAGGCGCTTTTGGGAAGTGTTGAAGCTTCAGGATTGATAAAGTATGAATATTGGGGTCTATTAGACTTCGCGTATCCGATAAATAAGATGAAGAGTGGTCATTATTGTATAATGTGCATAAGTTCTACTTCAAGTATTATGGATGAATTTATGCGTAGAGTAAAGCTTAACGAAAATATCATTCGCCACTTATCTGTTCGGGTTGATAAATTTTTTGAAGGTAAATCTCATATGATGAATAAACAAATTGAGGAGCAAAGCGCATAATGACAAGAAAACGAAGTAATTTTAATGATTCTTATGTATCTGTAAATAACAGGGCTGGGTTTAGGCGTTCTAAAGTTTGTCCTCTTGCTGCGCTGGGAGATGAAGAAATAGATTATAAGAATACGGGTTTGTTATCCAAATATGTTTCTGACTATGGTAGAATATTACCTAGAAGATTAACAGGTGTGTGTGCAAAAAAGCAGAGGAAATTGCGCTTAGAAATCATAAGGGCACGTTTTTTATCTCGTATTCCTTACTGTACTAAAAAAGTTTAGGTAATTTATGTTAGTAATTTTAAAGGAAAATATAAGGACTCTTGGTAAGTTAGGCGAAATTGTGAAGGTAAAGCCTGGCTATGCACGCAATTTTCTTTTTCCGCAGAAGAAGGCGGTTAAGGCTACTAAGGAGAGTATAGCAAAACTGGAGGAGCAGCGTTCCTTTTTGGAAGAGGAGAATATAAAAAAGTTGAATTTGGCAAAAGAGCTAGCAGCGTCTCTTGCTGGTAAGCTTGTGGTGTTAGTAAAGCAAGCTTCCGAGGATGGCAAAATTTTTGGTTCTGTAACAACAAGAGAAATTGCAAAATCTTTGTTGCAGGAGTGTGAGATTGATCACCGTAAAATATCCTTTAATGGAGCAAAAATAAGAAACTTAGGTGAGTATCAAGTGGGTGTAGAACTTCACAATGAAGTAGTGGTACCAGTCGCTGTTCATGTTGTAAGGTCAGAAACAGATGCGCATGGGTTAAGATAGGTAAAGTTGCAAAGCCAAAAGTCACAGCAACAAGAAAGTCGGACTGCAGAGCAAGAAGACATAAACGATAAGTAACCCCTTTTTTATCATCCCTATCCCTGTCCAAGTAGCTGACACTTGAAGTTGCTTGCGCTACTTTAATCTTTTCTCGAATGAATCATTGCTAACATATCCTATTAAAAACCTAGATAATACAACCATTGATCAAGCCATAAAATAATGAATCAATCAGTAAATTTTTCGTTAAAAGTGTCGGCCAAAAGCCGCTCTGGGCAAAGTTTTGCGGGTAGGTTTTGCAGCAAACAAAAATGTGTTTGTATAATGTTCCATAGCAGACTATAATTAGATACTATATCAAATACTTAACGCGGAAAAAGGAAAAGTAATGGCTGAAGAAAAATCAATGCTCACAAGGATAAATTTAAAGAGACAGACGTTAAAACAGGTTGAGAATCTTGAGGTAAATAGAGAAGATATTATTGAAAGGTTGTACAATGTATGTTATAATACACATAACATAAAAATTTATAAAAGATTATTTACAACTTTACGATTAAGACTTATTAAATATTTAGTGCTGTAGAATTGAATTATAGGTTTTAATTAAGGTATGACTGATAGTTTTTCAAACGACGAAAACGCACTCTTTAAAGCTCAGATTAGAGAGCAAGACTTAGTCTCACAGGTGGAGTTGCAAGAAATCCAAGGAGCTGCAGACGAGTTCGCTAGACAGGCAATTGTTGATAAGTTAAATCAAGCGGAGGTCGAGCACGAGAAACTTCAACTCGAGCTTGAGCAGGAAGCTTCTGACAGAGTCGAGGATATCATATCCTATGCCGAACTGAGTGCTGCGGAAAATGAGGATAATCTTACAAGTGGCATAGAAGGTTTGCTGGCGAAGCTTTTTAAATTTTTCAACTTCATGGATAGCGAGCTTGGAGTAGAGACAGATCCGCAAGTCTACAGTGTGATAAAAAAACGCGAAGAAGAAGAGAAGGAGGCGTGGATTGCAACGGTTGTAAAGTTTTTACGGAATAAATTTAATAAGCTAATCAAGGCGATCTTCTCTCGCGATTTGAGTTTCCAGCAAAAGCTCGATCAGGAGATAGAAAGACTATTTGAGAGATTGTCCGGTAGTGGTTTATCCCAGGAAGAGGAGGCAGCAATATTGGAGAGTCTCGAGGCTCTTCGTGATCTGAAACTAAAGCTTCAAATGTTTGTGGTCGGCTCGGTTATTACGATGTTTGCCGAGCTCCTTTCAGTTGAGCTCACAGCTTCAGTAGAAAAAACCAAAGAAGAAGGTAAAGAAAAAACATCAGCGAAAGAAAAAGAAGCAACTAAAGAAGTTCATGAAATCATAGAAATAAAAGTAGATTCAAAACAAAAGCCTACCGTTCCAGTCTCTCTCTTTGATTTTTCATCTGGTGTTGCCAAACCAATCACTTTGACCAAACCAGAGTTTGATCTTTTATCAGCTTCCCTGAAAAATTTTATGCGCCCTGTGCACAATTATGATATGAATAAGGGAAATAGTGGGGTACCAAAGCAAGAAGTGAAAGAAAAACAAGAGCAGGAAAATAAGAAAGCAACGCAGCCAGCACCAAGACCAGTAGCTGCACATCCACAGGCAGTTCCAGGTAAGAAGATTGGGGTGAGTAGGGAGGCATTCGATTCTGGAAATATGGAAGGATCTACTAGTCGCAGCAGGAATGTAAGTGGAAGCGTTGACAGTGTTAATGGAAGGGGCACCGCGTCTAACAATAAACCCAGTACTGCTAGCAGTTTTAATGAAGAATCTAAGTCTACTGATAGGCATAAAACGGATGGTTTTAGCACTAAGCTTAAAGAAAAAGTTATTACAAAAAGAGAATGTGCTGAAGCATCTACCAAGCACAATTATCCAATTGATCATTTTCAAGTTCCAGCGGGAACTAATGGAAAGTCTCATGTTAGTGCTAAAAATGAACCTCAACCAAAAAGTGAGTGTAGTAGTGTAAAAATTGATAATCATGTAGAATCAATAGGAAAGGCACAAGAAGAAGTATCATCGAGGAGCATGTGAAATCAATAGGAAAAGATGAGAAGACAATAGAGATGTCTTGATGAATTATAACATTCTATGGGTTATTTGCATGACAAAGGATGATGTCGTACCAGTGCTCCTTTTTTTGTCATTCCAGCACGTGACGCTGGAATCTAGAAATGCATAGGGTTTAGTAGTGTAGGTTTTACATTAAATAATGAGTGTTTTTGGTAAAATTGTGAAGAAAACTGGATCCTAGTCTCTGTGAAAAAAGTTTGTCATGAGAAAATAAGGAAAGATGTAGCAAAAACTGGTAGTTTAACTTAGCTAAAAATAGAGAAACTACCAAATGGCATATTATAT
>NZ_WQMP01000068.1:0-5363 GCF_013366855.1 Wolbachia endosymbiont of Madathamugadia hiepei | reverse complement strand
AGCTTCTGGTTTTTACCTATACAAGCTGAAACGCGCTTATAAGTCGTTTAAGACATCACCCAACGCCGGATTTTAAAATAGAGAGTGGAATAACTAGCTACCTCAGGGTTTTATTGTCTTTTTTTCCCGCCTGGTAAATTTCTTAAATATTATAGCTTAGACTAGTTGCGTTTAAAAGCAGCTAAATTGCAGCATTTAAGGCATAAAAACGCCAATACTGAAAATAAATACCGACTGGGGTTTCTTTTGCTTTTTTTCTCTATTAGGTAAATTTCTTAATATTTATAGCTAAAGCAATTCAAAAGCCTGTGAAGGGTGTCATTCCAGCGCGTGACGCACAACTGTACGAATATTGTGATTTGAGCCTACCACTAGGGTATCATGCAAGTAGCTGACACTGGCATCCAGAAATTTTATTAAGTTGGTGAGTATAAAAGTAGCCGTTGTACGTTAAAATATAACATTAATTATTATGGAAAGAATGGATGCCAGTGTCTGGGCACTGGCATGACAATATCCGAAGGAACCAGTGTCGGCTACTTGGATGACAAGAAGAGGGTACTGGAATAAAGATAATAGTGTGAAGAGCCTCTTACAACTTACTTTTAATTAGTCTAACCCATGCGTGCCAATCTCTTTCACCAAGATTGCTTTCGAAAGACAAAAGATCCTTTACAGCTTTTGAGCAAATTTCTTCGCTTGGAATTGATAATTCCCTATTCATTGCTAATGTTAAACATTGAGTTTTGCACGCTTGTTCTAAGTGATATGTATAAAACATCGCTTCTTGTATAGTCCGACCACACGTTATAGATCCATGATTGCGCATTAACATGACAAAATTTTCTTTCAGATCAGCTATTAGTCTTTTTCCTTCTGTATCATCAAGTGCCAGGGAATTATAACCATGGTAAGATACCTTATTATAAAAATGCAGTGCCCACTAACTTGTTGGAAGTAACCCATCTTTGAGGGAGGAAACTGCTACAATAGAAGGTGTATGTAAGTGAAAAATTGCTTGAATATCTTTCCTTGCTTGATAAATAAAGCCGTGGATTATATAACCCGTTTTATTATATTGATATTCTTTGTCCTTAATAATATCTCCATCAAATGACACCTTCATTAATGAATTTTCATTCACTTCGTTAAAGCGTATACCAAATGGATAAATATAAAACGACTTTTGATCCTCAGAACGCACCGATAGGTGAGCGTATATATGGTCATCCAGTCCCAAGTAAGATAAAATCTAATAGGCGTAGACTAAGTCCCTTTTTACCTCGCTCTTTGTTAACAACACAATTTTCAGCTAAGATCTTCTGAAAGTTTATACAAGAAAATAGGCTCGTAGTAAACTCATACTTTTAGTTTGGAGGTAAATTAGGAAGAGGAATTCCTAGTAAGCAATTCTCTATTACATAATCTATGGAACTTGCACGGAATTTATGTCTCTGAATTACATAATATCTTAACTGTAAAAATAATTTTTCTATATAATGTTTTTAATGCTTTAAAGTTTAAGTTTCATGTTATTATGAATATAGATTTTAACATTATAAATAACATGATAAATATTAATACAAAGAAACAGATAGCAGGAGTTTTCGTATATATTATTGGCTTTTCAGGAAGTGGCAAGCTTTCTACAGCAATAGAATTATCTAATATGATAGGTGCACTGATTGTAAACAGCAACTTTTCCAACAATACTCAAATCCGCTCTATATATGATAATATCTTTGAATATGACCAAATCCCTAAAGAAGTCCAAGATAGAATATATAACGTTGCACAAATTATGCTTCAGGCAATAGAAGCCTATCCAATTCATTCAAAAAATTACATATTTATCGATGAATTGATGAAAAATAACGACTACAATATAAGGATATATAACTCAGTAGTAGAGCTTAGTAAAAGAATGAATACAAGAATTCTTCCTATAGTGCTAAAGTGTGACCTACCTACATTACAAAAACGCATTAAATTAAAAAGACAAAGGGAAAATAGGAAGGTTACTAACATGAGTAGTGTTATAGAGAAATTTAGGACTCGTAATTTATTTATACCGCCGAATGCAATAGAAATAGAAAGTTCAAATATGAGTATAAAAGAAGTAGCCGAAGAAATAACAAATCAGATGTACAGACTTAGTCAAATCGATAGAGTTTACGCAAAAGGTTAACTACAATAATTTCATATACTGGGGCTCATTTAAATATAGAGCGTCGACCCCATTTAATTTTTGTTTATTTTCTAGCCTATAACGGACCAATAGTCCTGCATGGCTAGCGCTTAACTCTGGTAAATTGCAATCCACATATGTGATGCAGTTATTGTCTGTCGTCCCAGTACCTATCACGCACTGGGCTGCAACTGGCTCTGACAGCGGCAATAAATTGAAATCAAATAACTGCGTGTAAAACCCCTGAGTATTTTTGATTATAGCTCTGATATTTTTTTTGCTGTTTGCACAAAGCAAGGATATTGCATATGCCTGAACTTCCAGTGCATTCACTCCGTATAACGGCTTATTCGTAGCAAGATTTAAGCCTTTTGCAGCCGATATACCAACTCTAATTCCAGTAAAACTTCCCGGCCCAACTACCACCACTAAGTGGTCTATTTTATCGTAGTTATAATCGTGTTTATTGAACAGAGTGTTCAAAATTTGAAAAAATGTTTCTGCGTGACTATTGCTGGTAGAATTGCGCTCTATAAAACAATTGCCATCGTGGTCAATTATCGCTACCGAACTACCAGCACCTACAGTATCAATTGCTAGAATGGACATTACTTAAGCTTATCGTAGAGTTTTGTAAACATTATAGTAAAAGCACCATTGCCCATAACATTTGCTGAAGTTATTATTGGATCAAACACTACATATAATGCTGTGATTAACGAGAGCATTTCTGGAGAGAATTTAAGGTACCTTTCAAG
Organism: Wolbachia endosymbiont of Madathamugadia hiepei; assembly: GCF_013366855.1. NCBI lineage: Bacteria > Pseudomonadati > Pseudomonadota > Alphaproteobacteria > Rickettsiales > Anaplasmataceae > Wolbachia > Wolbachia endosymbiont of Madathamugadia hiepei. The sequence goes on along the minus strand of NZ_WQMP01000068.1, from coordinate 2,417 downwards.
AATAGGCAGCATTACCACGATTCCTCCTGCTGGAATTGCAGCAATAGCAAACTTAAACAATAAAAAATAAAGAAGGAAAGTTACGTAGTCTGTCATAGATAATGCATAACCAGAAGTTATTATCATCGATAATATTATAATAAAAAAGCAATCACCTACTAAATGAAAGCCAGCAGTTATTGGTATAACAGACGATGCTACATCAGGTTGCTTTACATTTTTTTTGCTTCCTTCAAGAGTAAGTGGCATAGTTGCATTGCTAGACATTGCACTCATCGCAGTAATAAATGCTGGCATCATATTGCTTATGCTAGTTATCCAGCCTGTGATCTTAAACGAATTTGCTGCTCCGTATAAGAGAAAAACATAAAAGTAAGTTACGGATGCTATAATAACAAAAATTACTGAGCAATCTTTAAATATTATAGGTAGAACCCGATCATGTTGCATTTTTAAAGCAAGCCCAAGTACGAATACTGGAATGACTGGTATAAAAAAGACTTTCGGAATAAACAAAGTTAAATCTGACATTTTTCGCGAGAGCTCTTCGCTTTTTTTTGGCAGCAGAACAGACACTATTAAACTGGACATAAATCCATAGGTGAGAGCATGAAAGTTAGAAAGGAGTAGCGGCAGCTTAAACGACCACAAAGGAGCAATTGTTTCTTCATATGTTATATCTTGTATTGAATAAGTGTTTTGCAGGACAAAATGTCCAATTGAATAAGCAATTAAACTTGAAGCTAGATTCGATAAGAAAATCATTATAACAAGTAGTAATATAAACTTTATAGCCGACTGCTTAAGATTGTTAATACTGCTGAAGATTAACGCAAAGACAACAAAAGGCATTATAAATAGCAAAATTTCTTTGATACTTAAGCTCACTGAATACAAAAAGGTTTTTGCTTCTATCGGAACTAGATGACCAAAAAATACAACTGAAGCAATAATAGTGAGTAAGGTTAGCAGTTGTAGCATGTTTTGATATAGCAATATTCTATGAACATAATGCAGTGAGTTGGTTTTCAAGTAAAGCAAAACTACCTAAACTGCTGTAATGCATTTATCAAAAACTCAACTTCAATCCAGCCAAAAGCACGTAACCTGAGTTGTTTTTAGACTCTTCGATGGGCTCTTCGGCATTAAATTTTACAATATCGAAATAGTATGAACTGCCCATAAAAAGAGAACTTTTAAGGCTTAAAGCATATGATGTTAATTTGTTCGTACCTTTGTCTGCAATATCCCGACCACTATTAAAATATGTTAAGCTCAATTTGCAAGAATCAGAGCGGTAAGCGACACCTGCATTCGTATAATACGTATTAGTCGTGATTATATTTCTTGCCCGATTTACCACCATTACCGTATGAAAAAATGCAATCAAGATCGAAAAGTTTCAGGTTTAAACCAAAATCCCAGTGCAATAATTGATTACAACCCTTATAACCTTCAGAAGTTTCATCTGAACAATCAGTTAAATTTTCTCTTGCAAATTCACCAGTTAAAGCAGCAGTAAAATTTATATCATCCGACAAACTGTTCTTATAGGAAAGGCCAGCAGCAACTAGATTGCTATAATACAAGTTATTCTTCCCTGGAACATAACTAAGCCCAAGTTGAAAGTTATAAATCTCAGGGGAGGTATAGCTTGTTGCTGGTTGCTTTAATTTCAGCTCTAGTCCATTATAATCACTATAAATATTGGGTTTAACCCAAAAGACTTTGTCTTTATTGTATCCAGTACCAATGCTCTTCTTTTCATCGCCACGCAGATTTGCGTAGTTTGTCCACCAACCATTTACTCCTCCAGCAGCCACATAAATTTTTGAAGTATTGATCAGCATACTTTGACTGACTAAACTTCTTTTCCCATACTCAATTGATCGAAGCCCCCGGTTTTTTATGATAAAATACCATTCCTCCATGCCTAGTTTTGTTATATCCAACTCCTTTAGGTTTGCGATACCAGAAACTCCTACCTTAACATTAAACCCCATTTGAGTATTCGGATAAACCTGCTGTAAGTAAAGAAAGCGCGAGTGTGAATGACTTGAAATCTTGTCTTTAGGCTTAATATTGAAAGAATCTTTGTTAAAAGCGTAGCCAAACCTCAAATCTATTTTTCCGTCCAGTTCTGCGTAAAATATTCCCTTATCCAGAATTACCCTAGCGTTAGAACTATTTTGCGAGAATAATAACGAGAGCAGCGCTATTAGGCAGTATCTCAACTTCATGAATAAACTTTTATAAAAATGCAAGTTTAAATCCAATATAGACAAAAGATAACTTTTTTACATAAAATATCAGATTTTGTACTGTGCAGCTAGTCTCTGTGAAAAAAGTTTATCATGAGAAAATAAGGAAAGATGTAGCAAAAACTGGTAGTTTAACTTAGCTACAAATAGAGAAAC
>NZ_WQMP01000067.1:0-5372 GCF_013366855.1 Wolbachia endosymbiont of Madathamugadia hiepei | reverse complement strand
TTATGCATTGGGTAACCTCCTATTGTTGCTAAAATACTGGAGTTTACCCTATTTCTCTCTCTACTCTCTTTCTAATCCATAGTTAGCGTTTGTAGTAGCTGATAAGGGCTATGACAGCAATGCTTTTATAGCCAGCCTTGAGAACAGAAAGTGCAAAGCTGTGATTCCGCCAAAGAGGAATCGAAAAGTCCAGAGAGACTACGACAAACATCTTTATAAAGAGCGGCATTTGATTGAATGCTTCTTTGGAAAAATCAAGAACTTTAGAGGTGTTTTTTCTCGATTTGACAAGACTGCTGAGGTTTTTATGGGTTTTTTAAACTTCGTTGGTTCTCTCATATGGCTTCTCTAAAATTTTGCTCACAGAGACTAGAAGTCTAGGTGAAATTAATAAAGACATGAGGTGCACATAGTGCAAAAAATTAAACATAAGACACCAGCCGTGATACTTTCGTCGTTTAATCTGCACAGATTGAGGCTAAATGAATAGCTCCAACTTTATGATAAGGGTAACGGCAAAAGTTGTCAAGTAGTTTTTTAGTTCCATGGTTTAGACAGCTATTTGGGCAGCAAAACACATTCAATACTTTTAATTCCTATTCAGGGTAGTAAATATTTGGTCTTCATCAAAACTCATCTCAGGACGCCAAATAGGGCCATCTAAATGCATATCAATATAAACTGGACTACTACGGCCTGGTGGAATGAAGAAAAATCTGGATAAAGAAACTAAAGTGAAGTTAGATAAGGTTAGATTAGAAGAAGTAGACCCTGACGCTTGATTAATTCCAAATTGTAAACTAGTTGAGCATATACCATTTTTAATGCTTGCTTTTCCGCTGACATTTTCAAAAAATGTACTACCATTATATATACCAACGTTTGTAAACGTGGAAGTTTCAGATTTATTTTTACTGCTTAGTAAATTAGTAATGAGCGAATTAAAATCCACGTTAGTAAATTCTATTCCTCGTGTTTGCAAATTAACTTCCCCTGACGAGTTATTAGCCCAGTCATTAAAGCTCTTTCCTTGAGCTTTAATTGCACCATTTAAGCTTATCTGACCATTTACATTATTAACTCCTATAACCTTGCCAACCCTTTTAGTGTCCAAATTTGCTATGAAAAATTTTATATACATTGAATTTGGCCTTAAATAACCCTGAAAAGACACCTGTCCATGCCCTAGTGCATAATTCACTTTTTTAACAGTAATGATGTTATTTATCATCACTGCATTCAAATTAAAGCCCTTCAAAATATCCTGCTCATCCTTAAGTTCTGCAACATTAATTTGCACATTTGCATCAAAGTCTTTTTTGTCGTCTAAAAAATCAAGCTGCTTTGCTGACCATTGAATCTGGTTTATCTTACTTTTTGAATCTCTTTTTACCTCTATTAAATTAGGTAATTTTAAAATACTGCTATTAAATTTGTTGCCCGTAAGGTTCACATCTAACAAAGGCTTAATATATTTTTTGTCCACTAATATTTTTATGTCGCCGGTGATATCAAAGTTCTCTCCTGATAGTTTTATCTTATCTGCAACTAGCTTACCCTTTTCTATCTTCAACGAAAAACCCAGGTCTTCGATTTTTGTATCATTTAGCGTAAAATCACTAACACTGGTTTCTATATTTACATCATACTTCGGACTTTTCAACCATTTCATTTTAGATAAGCTACTGAGTAATGAATAATCGTATTTGTCCGCGTTAAGGTTATGTACACTAAATCCGCCACCAATCACATTACGTTTTTTTGTGTGACTTACTTTAATTGATCCCTGCAAAAATTCTTTATCATTCAGCAATCTAATGTCTGAAACAGACAATATCCTGGGTGCAAAGTGTAATTTAGAACTTATTGTAAATTGATTTTTTTCGCTTTCTTTCATCTTTATAGAAGGGAAAAAGCATGAAATGAACGACTCGAAATCATCCCCTTTTACCAATAAACCACCATTAAATTCAGATAAGGTACCACTATTCGAGACTTTTCCCGATAGGTGAGATATGTTATTGGTTCCAGGGAATTGAAGTAGCGTATCAACTTTTACTTTGCCATCAGCGAATTTTAACATAGCGTGAAATTTATCCAATACTCTGTTTTGGTATTGGATATTTGAAACCTCCATATTAAAGTCTAGGCTCAAGTTTTTTGGCACAACATCTCTAAAACATTCTAGGAGATCCTTTATCTCCGTTGTTTTTCGTGAGTCATTCTGTATAGAATCTAAATCAATTTTACTGAAGCTAATATTGACGTTAGTATGATTATTTTTTCTATCATTTCGTATCGTACCGCTAGCTTGCATGCTTTTGGAATCAATTCTCAAATCAGTTGCTGCGAACTCATCTTCATTGAGGTTGATGTTAGATGATATCTCGATATTTTCACTAGGGATAGCGTAAGCAAGAAAGCTAAGATTGATAATCTTTGCTAGATCACTTACAAAATCATAACTGTTATTAATTGTCAGTGTGAGCTTGCCCTGGAGCCCTTCTTGATCTCTGTTGCCTGTAAATAGCAACTTTATAAAGTTTGATTCGACATTAATGTGTACATTCTTTTTTGTAATATCAACTTTCCCTGAAAAATCATAATTATTATCACCTACCTTCACTTCACCAGAGAATTGGCCATTTCTCTTAATAGCAATCTCTTTTATGTTAACGATATTGCTATAATCAACGAAGTTATTGTTTAAACTTACTTGACTGTCTTTTATTATTATATCAACCTTACTGGCTTTTTCATTTGTGATATTAACAAAATTTTCTTTACTGCTTTTCATACCAAATAATGTAATTGACTTTGGTTGTAACGAAAGCAAAAATAGCGATAGAAGAGACGGCCTTACTTCAATTTTATTTATACTAATCAAATCTGATAATTTTTGCTCTCTATTGTTGTTGGACTGAGTGTACACGTTATAAGTAGTGAGCTTTGGAGTAATTAGTGAAACTTTGACTTTTCCTCCAATGCGTACTTTAGCGTTGTATGTATTTTCTAATTCTTGCACAATGTGTTCCTTGTAGCCATTCCAATCCTTGAAAGTTGCAGCAACGTGCAAAAGGATTAACACTAAAGAGATTGATAATATTGTGTATATAGAAAATCTCATAGTTTTATATACTTAAAATTACCCATAAACATTAAATAAAGAGTACCAAAATAAACAACGACACTTAAAAATATTAGCGCTGCTAAATGAATGACACGAGCAAATATTGTATCGAGAAATAGTCCTGCTGATAAGGAACTAGAAACATAAAGAACTATTGACATGACCAACGTTGCGATAAGAATTTTTACGATATTTAATAGCAATACTTGGCTAATCTTATACATTTTATTTATTGTTAGATAATTAATTAGCAGAATAGAATTTATCCAAGTGGAAATGGAAGTAGCGATAGCAATTCCTGTGTGCTGATATTTGTGCATTAACAAGAGGTTTAGCATCACATTGATTCCAAGGCACATTAGTGAGAGTATAGTTGGTATTTTTAAATTGCCCTTAGCAAAAAACGTGGGTAGCAATGCTTTATTTATAATAAATGCAGGTAAAGAAAGAGAAAGCGCTATCAATGTAGGAGCAGTCTGCTGCACTGCATAGTGATCAAACTTACCGTAAGAAAAAAGCGTAAGTAAAATTATGTCAGGAATAATAATAAAGGTGGCAGTTGTTGGCACAATTAATATTAATCCTACACTGAGAGCTTTGCTTTGTATTTTGGCTATTTTTTCAGTATCATTTACTTGTTTTGAAATTAAAGGAAGAAGCACTGTACCAATTGCAGTACCAATTACTCCTTGCGGTAGTTGATTTAGTCTATCGGCATAGTATATATAGGATACTGCATTTGGTATAAAACTGGCCATAATTGTATCAATCCATAGGCTTATCTGAGTTACACAGTTGTTGATAATTGCTGGTATTACACGCTTAGAAAACAACTTTACTTCATTACTCAATTTTATGCTAAAAAAAAATGCAGCCTTTAATTTATATGCACTAAACAGCATCAACAATAGTTGAAAAATCCCTCCAATCAGGACAGCTATGGAGAGATTGTGGGCCGGTGTTTTTATGTAAGGCACAAATAAACTAGCGATTAGACAGAGATTCAAAATGATCGGTGCAATGGCTGTTGAAGCAAAATGTTGCTTTACTTGCAACATTCCCCCGATAAGTGATGCTATTGAAATAAAAATTATGTAAGGCATCATAATTCTTGATAAAGTCACAGTGAGGGCAAGTTTGCTTTGGTCAAATCCAGGGGTGAATACTTGAATCATGTAAGGAAAGAAAGTCTGCGTAATAAGACAAAAAATCAATAAAACAATAAACGTGAGAGATATTACGCTACTCGCAAAGCTAAATGCCTTTTTATTATCACGTGATTCTGCTGAATATAGCGGTATAAAAGAGGTAGTGAACGCTCCCTCTGCAAAAAACGCTCGAAATAGATTGGCAAAACGAAACGAAGAAAAAAACACATCTGCAAGAGGGGTTGCACCGACAACCATGGCAATTAATATATCCCTTATTAGCCCTGAGATTCTTGAAATAGCTGTAAAAAAACTAAATGTGAAAATACTTTTAAACATTGCTATTTACCACTACTCCAGATTATACGCAGTGTCAATAGACTCTTCGCGTATCAAACTAGTTTTAGCATATGCGAAAAAACTACTTGACAACCTTCGCCGTTATCCTTATAATGAAACTGAAGCTATTTATTTATCTTCGCAATCTGTGCAGGTTAATGACAAAAAACTTAGGGTATTTGGCGTCTCATGTTTAAATTTTTGCACTATGTGAACCTCACGTCTTTTTAAAACTTCTGGTTTTCAAGCTGAAACGCGCCTATAAGTCGTTTAAGACAGTATAGAACGTCAAATGGACAAGGGAGAATTTGAATACTAGCTGCTCTGGGTTTCTTTTGCCTTTTTTCCTGCTTAGTAAATTTCTTAACGTTTATAGTTTGGGTTATTTGCATTTAAAAGTAGCTGAATCGTAGCGTTGAGGTGCTAACTATGGATTAGAAAGAGAGTAGAGAGAGAAATAGGGTAAACTCCAGTATCTTAGCAATAATAGGAGGTTACCCAATGCATAAGAATATAACAGAGTTATTCTGTTTTGTAGATGATTATTGTAAAATAATAGATGAGAAGTTTGCAAGTATACTACTAACCAATGGTAAAAAACCTACAAGAATACCCGCAATAACGTATTCTGAAATTATAACAATAATCCTATTATATCATCAATCTAGATATGAAAACTTTAAACCCTTTTATATACGTTGCTTAAAGCCATTACACAAGTCAGACTTTCCAACACTACCTTCGTATGGTAGGTT
>NZ_WQMP01000066.1:0-5534 GCF_013366855.1 Wolbachia endosymbiont of Madathamugadia hiepei | reverse complement strand
TTATGCATTGGGTAACCTCTTATTGTTGCTAAAATACTGGAGTTTACCCTATTTCTCTCTCTACTCTCTTTCTAATCCATAGTTAGCGTTAAATGTGGATGGCGATACTCCTCTAGATTTAACTACTAACGAAGAAATAAAAGCTCTATTACAAAAAGAATCTATCACATCTACAACAGAAGAACAAACAAGCACTTTTTTTGACAGTTTTTTTAGTATACTTACAAAGCCTATTTCATTAATGGTATTATTTTCTTGCGGTTTAATATCATGGTTGCTTTGGTCTCACATAAAAAAAACTGAAGGAAATGCAGAACAATCTTGTGATCCATTAGTTGGACTAAATGATAGTGATTATAACGACCAAAATGATCTACATCTCTTCCAATAAAATTTAGTAACATATAGTGTTAATTCCGATTACACAAAGAGCAGATATGCCACTTTACACCGCTGTTTTACTTGCTTCAGTAAGGGCTTTTTCTTCAGATCTGTTCTCTGAGCAACGGTAGATAAAGTTGTGTGTTCTAGCTCATGAAACACCTTGATAAATCTTTATCCTTCGCTGTAATACCTAATAGACGTATTTCTGTGTTTGGTACCTTTTCAACTATTTCCCAGTCACTGATACAAATATCATCTTCTTGTTCTGATAATTCACAATCATTTTCGTTAACGATTTCCCATTCACTATTTTGGTAATCATTAATGAACCTTTCAATTTTTTCTGCTTCTACTCCGCTAAACTTATGTAACACTTTTTCACAGAGTTCAATCATCCTTTCTTTCGCGGAAGAACAAATTCCACTCTCAGTAAACTTCTCTAACGAATAGTCTATTTGAGCCAACCATTTCAAATCTTCTTTTTCAGAAGTTGTAATATCTATATTTTGATGCTGCTCATCCTGCTTTGGCTCTATTGTTATATAACAATCATCACTAAAGAAAAGATCTCTCAAACCTGTACAAAAAGGGCCATAGAGGAATTCATTCCATTTCTGATTTATTCTAGTAAAAAGATTGCTGAACACCTTATTACTCCTTGATTAACTTTATTAAATATTAGCACAATAAATTAAATTTAGCAAGCATTTTGTTAAAATATCAATCAGTTAGTAGATAATCACTAAGATAATATTTTAGATAATTCATATGCTAAAATATATTAATCTTGTATAGGTAAAAACCAGAAGTTTTATAAAGACATGCAGTGCAAATAGTGCGAAAAATAGTACGCAAAACACAAGTTTTCTTGTCGTTTTGACCTGTACAGATTGGAAAGTTAAATAAATAGCTTCAATACCGTGGTAAGGGAACTAAAGGAATTTGTTAAGTAGTTTTTTTTGTTCCTATTGGAGACAGTTGTTGTATGCCTATTTCAACAGTAGACAGCATCATTTCTAATTACCTTAACATTTTCTCTTGGTAGTTCTTTAATGAATCGCGAGGCATACATTGGTTGCCACTGGTTATTCACTTCCCTTCTGTCTGCGCATGAAATGATCAACTTTTCTTTTGCCCTGGTTATTCCAACATATGCAAGTCTTCTCTCTTCTTCCAAAGCTTTGCCACTGCTATCCTCAAAAGATCTTTGATGTGGAAATAGCCCCTCTTCCCAGCCAGGCAGAAACACACATGGAAATTCAAGTCCCTTGGCTGCATGAAGAGTCATAACATATACGGTGTTGTCATTATTCATATTATCCACTTCCATCACTAGACTTATGTGCTCTAGGAAAGTTGTAGCACTATCGAAATTTTTCAAAGATGAAATGAGTTCCCTAACATTCTCTATGCGTGCCAAACCTGTTACTTCTTCATTTTCAAGCATTTCAATATATCCTGATTGATTTGCTATAGTCTTAACAAGCTCGTTTAGCGGCTTTACGCTTACTATTTTTTCCCAAGTCTTGATTTTATTTAAAAAACCATTTAGTGAAAGTTTGATTTTCTCAGTTACTTGATTACTATCAACCAATGTTCTTGCTGCTTCAAAAAAAGAAATTCTGTTGTCTTGAGCGACCGTATATATCTTTTTCATGGTGGTCGGCCCTATGCTTCTTTTTGGACGATTTACTATCCTCTCGAAAGCTAGGTCATCATTATTGTTTATAACGAGCCTTAAATATGCGATTACGTCTCTAACTTCTTGACGTTCGTAGAATTTTACGCCACTTACAATCTTATAAGGAATTGAGTATTTTATAAAGTACTCTTCTAGAACTCTAGTTTGGAAAGTAGCTCTCACCAGCACTGCAATATCACTGAATTTGTATTTATTGAGCTTTAATATCTGTTCGCTTATGAACCTCGCTTCGGTTTTCCCATCCCATAGTTTTATTAGATTTACTTTCTCTCCTTTAATATTTGTTGTCCACAATTTTTTTTCTAAACGGGTTTTATTGTGATTGATAACATGTGATGCAGTTGCAAGTATATGGGATGTTGATCTGTAATTGCATTCCAGTTTGACGGTTTTTGCACCTTTAAAGTCATCGGAAAATTTTAAAATGTTTTCAACTTCTGCACCACGCCAACTATATATCGATTGGTCATCGTCTCCCACACAGCAAATATTTGAGTGCTCTTTTGCAAGGTATTTTAGCCAAAGATATTGTATTGCATTTGTATCTTGATACTCATCTACCATGATATATTTGAATTTATTTTGGTAGCAGGACAGAGTTTCAGTATTTTGGTTGAAGAGTTGTATATTGTATAGCAGTAAATCACCAAAATCGACAGAGTTAAGGAATTTTAACCTTTCTTGATATTGGCGATAGACTTTTAATGCGGTTACATATACTGGCCTAAATAATTGGGCCTCTTCCACTTCAGATGGCAGTAAACACTTTTCTTTCCATTTCTGGATTATATTCATAATGGTGCTATCTTTCTCTGATGGATTATTGGAACTTATTTCATTAATGATGTTTTTTATTACCTGCAATTGGTCATCTACACCAATGATTGTAAAATTGGAGTTTAAGCCTACAATTTCAGCATGACGGCGTAAAATTTTTGCTGCAATTGCATGGAAAGTGCCAAGCCATGGTATATTTGTGCCCGTGAGTTCAAGTACCCTTAATACCATTTCATTTGTTGCTTTGTTTGTGAATGTGACTGCTAATATTTCATCAGAATGAGCGTAGCCATTTCGAATTATATGCGCTATTCTCGAAGTAATTGTTCTTGTTTTTCCTGTTCCAGCACCGGCCAATATTAAAATTGGCCCATCTACGTTAATTACAGCCAATTGTTGTTCCGAATTTAGCAGTGAGAGATAATCATTCATTGTAGCCCTACCAAATATAGTCGCATAAGTTAACCCTATTGTTCACGCTCTGTAAAGTCTTTGTTTTGAATTTGATCTAGGCAGCGACAATCACTGAAGAAATTAGCCAAGATTTACAATAAGATACGTAAGAAAATATCGTGCATATACTAAAACCGGTGGGATTGGTAGGACTCGAACCTACGACCAATTCGTTATGAGCGAACTGCTCTAACCAACTGAGCTACAATCCCCTTCATTAATATTTATAATACACACAAAAACAAATTTGTCTATTAGCTTATTTCGCTATCAACCCAGCTTAACAAGTCACTTATTGCACCAATTTTGCGTGCAACTTCCTTGCTGTCTTGAAATATGATCAAAGTAGGTATGGATTGAATCCCATATTTACTCGGCACTTCAGTTCCTTCATCTATATTGAACTTGCAGACCTTAACTTTGCCCTTCTTATCTTTAGCTAACTGTTCAATGCGCGGCATTAGACTTTTACATGGTCCACACCACTCTGCCCAAAAGTCCACTAATACAAACCCCTTGTAATTACTGACCTCAGACTTAAAATTTTGATCATTTATTGATGTAATATCGTCACTCATAAAATACCTAGCTAAATTTGTACAATATAGCGCACTTACCAGCAGCTAATCAACTAAATTCTTACTGAGTAGCCTGAAAAATTGCCTAAAGCGTTTTGCATAGCTTCCATTACACCTGATGACTAAAGATGTCCACATTTTCCCACCCAATTAAATCTAATTTAACACGAGTAGGAAGAAATTCAAAGCACTTTTGAGCTAATTCTTTTCTGTTTTCACGTTCCAGCATAGAATCTAGCTTTTCCTTTATTTTATGGAGATATAAAACATCAGATGCAGCGTAACTTTTTTGCTTATCCGTTAAATCCTCACTTCCCCAATCAGAGGATTGCTGCTGCTTATTTAACTTAGTATCAAGCAATTCTAGGCATAACTCCTTTAGGCTATGATTATCTGTATAAGTACGAACCAAACGTGAAGCTATTTTTGTGCAATAGCATGGAAGTGCCCAAGTTTTCAAGTAATAGCGTATTATGCTGACATCAAACCGTGCAAAGTGAAATATTTTAGTTATATTCTTATTCCCGAATATTTTTCTTAAATTTGGAGCTGTATAATCACTTTTCAATTGAACCAAGTGAGCGTTGCCATCGTTAAAAGAGAGCTGTACAAGACACAACCTGTCTCTAACATGAAGTAGCCCCATTGCCTCTGTATCAACAGCTATAGACCTTACGTTATCTGGTATTGAACTAGCCAGCAGGTCATCTTTATGTACAAATATCCTCATAAGGCTTTGTGAAATATTGAAAGACTAATAATAATTGAAAGTGAGTTTTAAGTACACAAATAATAGACAGCTCCTAACATTTTAGTATGCATGGTTTACAAATCGTTGTATATGCCTATAATTTAAGAAGTGAAAGGCTGCGGGAGTAGTTCAGTTGGTAGAACGCAACCTTGCCAAGGTTGAAGTCGAGGGTTCGAACCCCTTCTCCCGCTCTTTTTTTCAAAAATCATTCAAAAAATTTGCTTGACAACCTTCGCCATTCCTTTTATCATGTAACTGAAGCTATCCATTTGGCTTCAGTCTGTGCAGATTAAACGACAAGAGTATTAAGATTGGTGTCTTATGTTTAATTTTTTGCACTATGTGCACCTTATGTCTTTATTAATTTTACCTAGACTTCTAGGTTTTTCCCTATACAAGCTGAAACGCGCTTATAAGTCATTTAAGACAGTATAGTACGCCAATTTGCAGGATTAGAGAGTGAGCAACTTCTACTATGGGGTTCTTTTGTCTTTTTTTCTGCTTAGTAAGTTTCTTAGCGCTTAAGCTAAGGGTCTGTTGCAGTTAAAAGTCGCTAAATTGCAGCGTTCAAGACTTAAAAAAACGCCAATACTGAGAATAAATACTGACCAGGGCTTCTTTTGCTTTTTTTTAGCCTTGCTACTCGTTAGCGCTGCATTAGCTATATCACATGAAATTGTACAATAGGCTCAGCTTAACATAAAAAACTTTACTTTTTGAAATTTTGTGTTACGCTCAAGCTCAAGTATAGTTCGCTATTAGTAAGGGGTAGTTACCATGAATAAAGAAGACGCTTTAAAAACGCTAACTATGGATTAGAAAGAGAGTAGAGAGAGAAATAGGGTAAACTCCAGTATTTTAGCAACAATAAGAGGTTACCCAATGCATA
>NZ_WQMP01000065.1:0-5588 GCF_013366855.1 Wolbachia endosymbiont of Madathamugadia hiepei | reverse complement strand
AGTTTCTCTATTTTTAGCTAAGTTAAACTACCAGTTTTTGCTACATCTTTCCTTATTTTCTCATGACAAACTCTTGTTCACAGAGCCTAGATCATTTTTTGGATCCAGAAACTTTGAAAGAGCCATAAGAAAAAAATTTGAAAAGTATTAATAATTATACACAATTCTGAAAAAATATTTAACTTTTTATACTTGTCCTATTAAATCTTATTTTTTAAGCTTAAATATGTTAAACAAAAAAACAGCCTCCACACATGGCCTTAGAATAGCATCTCAGATCTTGGATGTCCTTCTGTTTACCAAAAAAGTGGTAGTTTCTTGTGATTTGAGTATAATTCTAGCTTTACCCAAGCAAAAGAATGAATTATTTAATGGAATATGTTTTAACACCTCTTTCCTTACCGTTCGCAATCACTGAAAATTATTTGTTAATTACTGCGCTGATTCCGCTGCTTGGCGCAGTGGTTATCTTTTTTACCGGCAAATGGCCTAGAGTAAGCAACAGCGTTACTGTTGCCTCTTCTATACTTTTATTTACGTATACGTGTCTTTGCACTTTATATTGGGCATATGGTGATTATTCTCAATTTATCCTTATGGATTTTGGCAGCAACTTGCACATTAGCTTAAAGCTAGAGTCCACTGGAGTGGTATTTAGTTTATTAATATCATTCTTATGGATATTAACCAGTGTATACGCAATATGTTATATGCAGAATAACTATCCTGGTAATAATTACTCAAATTTCCTGTGTTTTCTTTCAATATCGATCAGTTGTGCAATATTTATTGCTTTTTCTGGCGATTTGCTTACTACATTTGTCTTTTATGAGCTCTTAACTGTGAGTACTTATCCTCTTGTCACCTATAACACAACAAATGAATCAATGATAGCTGGGCGTTATTATTTTGGTGTGCTGTTTTTTTCTTCCTTAGTACTATTTTTTCCAGTTCTCGGGTTCTTATATAGTAAATTTCATACTTTAGACTTTGTAAGTGGTGGAATATTTAAATTTGACACTTCGCTTGTCACTTTCATTGCAGTGTGTTTTGCTATGCTGATTTACGGAATAGGCAAAGCTGCATTAATGCCAATGCACTTTTGGTTGCCAAAAGCAATGGTTGCACCAACTCCTGTGAGCGCACTGCTACATGCTGTTGCTGTTGTGAAATCCGGGGTTTTCATCATTATAAAAGTCATATTGTACACTTTTGGTACCGATAATCTGCAACGCTTTACGCAACAAAGTTGGTTTACTGGAGGATGGCTGCCTTATGCTGCAGGATTCACCATCATTGTTGCTCCATTGATTGCACTCAAGCAGAAGGAATTGAAAAAATTGCTCGCCTACTCTACCGTTTCCCAATTATCATATGTTATACTGTTCGCTTCAATTTTTAGCGACCTTAGCGCAAGAGTTGCAGTTTTTCATTTAGTTTGTCATGCATTTGCAAAAATCACTCTATTCTTTGTTGCAGGCAGCATAATAACGAAAACAGGTGAAAAATATGTAGATAGAATTCATGGCATAGGACGAAATATGCCAATTACTATGTCAGCATTTACTATAGGTGCGTTATCTATGATCGGAGTGCCACCTGCTCCAACTTTCTGGGGTAAGTTTCTCATTTTTCAGGCTGTTTTTAGCTCTGGCAATGTAGCACTTTCTGTATTTGTTACTCTTGTATTAATAGTAAGCACTATACTAAATGCTATGTACTTTTTGCCAATAATTTACAATGCTTTTTTCTCAAAGCCTTCTAAGAATTTTTTCGTTAAAAAGACACCTATTTTTCTGGTTTTACCACCAGTTATCACTGCAATATGTACTTTTGTTATTTTCCTCAGTTACCAAGTAATATTTTAAAGTATCTTGCCTTTAAGCTTTGGCATCTAAGCTGAGATTAATTATAGAAACATTTTCTTCGTTAAAATCTATATCTCCGATTAACATACCATCAGTAACATTCAAAAGTTCCGGTGGAGAAATGATAGTTCTGTTATTACCAGCTCTCATTCCAACTACTCCAAGCTCTATGGCAAGCGGTACTTTTTTATCACCAACTTTGAATTGCGCTGTTTGATCTTTGATTATATATTCACCATCATAACCCATTACGCTATACTTAATTGACACTTCGTCACCACATCTTACTTGTTTTCCAGCCCTATTAATTAAGTCATTGAAAATCATCATATTATTTACTGAGTCGGGGTATTTATCTTTTACTTCGATTAGTTTTACGTAGTAAGAGTTAAAGTTCGTTTTGTTGTCATTGGCAATGTTTACAGTAACTACACGCTCTCCTCCTTCTTTCATACCCATTATTCCTAGGCCCACCTCTTTCCAATCATCCTGACCTATTTTCAAAGTAACATTAGGGACTTGACTCGGAAGTGGTGCCGCTAGGTTATTAGATATTTTATACATTTGCAGCAGGACTTCTTGACCACATAGAACTCTGCTGCCACTGCCCTCTGTAATTTCATAGAAGTTTATTGAATTTTCCTCTCTCTCCTGCTGTGTTATTTCTTTTAAATACTTCTTCAGCCCATGCTTTTCGATATAGTGGTCAAGTACTGATTCAAGTATTGGCTTCACTAGGTAATATGCTATTGTCTGTACCAAACCATCATTCGTAGTATTTAACTCATAAAGCTTGTCTCTCTTTTCTGGCCTGCTTTTGTTTATTTGAACGATGGTGAAAACAAAAGCGGAAGTTAAAGTGAAAATTGTTACTATGGAAATGAGCAATTGTAATACAATTTTTCTAACCATCGTTTTTTACCCGATTCAACAAATTGTATAAATAATTAGTTTCGCCTGAAAGTTCACTCAAATTATCCAAAGCTTGTTTAAAGAGACTTTCTATATAGTTCTTTGTTTCACTTTTACCGAGTATAGACATTAAGTTACTTACCTCATCTTGTTTATGGTCTTCAATATCATCTTTGGCTTGAAAGATAAGCCCTAGGTTCATTCCATAATCATGTAACGCTCTTCGTTGCTCATCTGTAGCATTTCCCATTATAGCGCCTATTTCACATGAAGCTGCAAATAGTTTTGCGGTTTTTAATAAATGGATTTCTTTTATTTTAGAGAAATCTGCATCAATATCCAAAATCTGTCCTCCTACCATTCCCCTAGTTCCTATCGCTTGAGAGAGTACTTTTATAATTTCACAGCATTTGTTGCTATCCTCATTTAGCGAAGATAGTATTTCAAAAGCGAGGGTAAGTAGCGCAGCTCCAGCAAGCACCGCTGTTGCTTCGTCAAATCTTTTATGGCAACTTAGCTGACCTCTGCGGATATCGCTATTGTCCATACATGGCAAATCATCGTGAATTAGAGAGTAGGTGTGAACACACTCAACTGCCACAGCAATTGGTATTATTTTCTCAGCTTTCACATTAAATACTCGTGATGAAGCTGTGACTAAAAATGGACGTATATATTTTGCGGGGGCAAGAAACATATAACGCATAGCTGATATAAGCTTGCTTTGGCTATCTTCAGGCAGAAATTTGTTTATTTCTGCGATAAGTAAATTTTTTGTTATTTCGTCTAGCATTTGCGAGTTTGTTAATTTCCCAGCACATAATGTTGAAGCACATTTCAGCTAGGGCAATAGAAAATTTTGTAATAGTCTATCAATCATAAAAGGTATTGCAAACATGAAAATTTTTTATAACATCAAAGAATAGGTTATTTTTTGGTAAAAAATGAGTAGCGAACTAGCAAAAAGCACTAGAGAAGACATAGAAGAAAAAGTGAAAAAGATTGTACTGGAGCACATTAGTAAGGATGTAGAGAAGTTTAGCAGCTCCTCAAAGCTTTCAGAGTATGGCGCAGATAGTTTAGATGCAGTTGAGATAATCATGGCGGCAGAAGAAGAGTTTGGCATAGAAATTCCTGATGAAGATGCACAAAAAATGGAAACTGTAGAGCAGATAGCTGAGTACATCAGTAACAAAAAAAACAATAATTAGTATTAAATGAGCAGAAGAGTAGTAGTTACCGGTATTGGCTCAATTACTCCACTCGCGGCAGATGTTGAAAACACTTGGCTTAAGTTAGTAGATGGTGAGTCTGGTATAAAGGAAATCAGCAGATTTGATGCTTCCGATCTTGCAAGCAAGATCGCAGGACAAGTTCCCCTACAAGGTAATAATATTGGACACTGTTTTAACCCGCTAGATTATATCTCTGAAAAAGACCTAAAAAGGACAGATCGTTTTATCCATTACGGCATTGCAGCCGCTATTCAAGCAGTGAACGATTCACTAATTTTAGAAAGTCAAAATATCGATCGAGAACGCGTTGGTGTGGTTGTTGGCTCTGGTATAGGTGGTCTTCCATCAATTCAGGAAAACGTAATTATTATGCAGGAAAAAGGGCCTAGACGTGTCAGCCCATTTTTTGTTCCTGCAAGTTTGATAAATTTAATATCTGGTCATATTTCTATTAAATACGAATTTACAGGCCCAAACGATTCAGCGGTAACCGCATGTGCAACAGGTGCGCATGCAATCATAAACTCAGCAAGAGCTATAAAACTTGGCGAAGCAGATGTAATGATTGCAGGTGGGACAGAAAGTGCACTTTGTAGGGTTGGAATTGCAGGCTTTGCATCTATGAAGGCATTATCAACTAAGTTTAATGACAAGCCTGAAGAAGCTTCAAGACCGTGGGATGAAGAACGCGATGGATTTGTTATGGGTGAAGGAGCAGGTATATTAGTATTGGAAGAGTATGAACATGCAAAGAGAAGAGGTGCAAAAATATATGCAGAACTTACTGGGTATGGACTAACGGGAGATGCTTATCATATTACCGCTCCGCACGAAAGCGGAAGAGGTGTGTTAAAAGCAATACAGCTTGCCTTACAGAGTGCACAAATTAGTCCAAATCAAATCGGATATATCAATGCACATGGAACTTCAACGCCACTCGGAGATAAAATCGAAGTAATAGCAATAAAACAGTTATTTGGTGACTACGCTTATAAGATACCAGTTTCTTCAACTAAATCCTCTATAGGACATTTACTTGGTGCTGCAGGCAGCGTTGAAGCAATATTCAGTATTCTTGCGTTAAATAAAGGAATTACTCCCCCAACTTTAAACTTGCACAAACCTTCAGAAGGATGTGATTTAAATTTTGTACCGTTTAAAGCTCAAGAGCATAAAATCCAATATGCGCTTTCTAATTCGTTTGGTTTTGGTGGCACTAACGCATCACTCATCTTTGGAAAAGTATAATTAGTTTTATCGTTTATGCTTGCCTACAAGGCGCTTATTTTACAACAAAAGTAGTTGAGGTTTGTATCCTGTATCACATGAAAGCATGCAACAAAGCCAAGCAAAACTAAACTTTGCTTTTTAGCAAAGTTACCACTATTGAAAGATATGCAAGAAGCTTTATAAAAACTTAACATAATTTTATCATAAAAATATCATTCTTACGTTTTGTAAAAGCGGTTCTTAGCACTAAATACGCTAACTATGGATTAGAAAGAGAGTAGAGAGAGAAATAGGGTAAACTCCAGTATTTTAGCAACAATAGGAGGTTACCCAATGCATAAGA
>NZ_WQMP01000064.1:0-5637 GCF_013366855.1 Wolbachia endosymbiont of Madathamugadia hiepei | reverse complement strand
AAAAACTATGTCTCCTCCCTTCCCTCCATTACCACCGTTTGGACCACCAAATTCGACGAATTTTTCTCGACGAAAACTCGCGCAGCCATCACCGCCATCACCAGCCTTTAGATACAATCTAACTTCGTCTATGAAGTCCATGCCAACCCACAATGGTATTTAGCACTTTCTCCCAGTGTGCTTTCTATTCTTATTAGCTCGTTGTACTTTGCAAGTCTATCAGAGCGCGATAGCGAGCCAGTCTTTATTTGCCCACAATTCGACGCAATTGCTATATGAGATATCGTTGTGTCTTCTGTTTCACCTGATCGGTGAGAAATGACAGCTTTGTAGCCATTCGATTTGGCCATTTCAATAGCGGCCAAAGTTTCCGTTAATGTTCCTATCTGGTTTGGCTTGATTAGTACAGCATTTGCCATTTTTTCCTCTATTCCTTTGCGTATTAGCTCACAACTTGTAACAAACAAATCATCCCCAACCAATTGGACTTTGTTCCCTAATTTTGCGGTAAGCAATTTCCAACCTTCATAATCATCTTCACTCATCGCATCTTCTAAAGAAATTATTGGATATTTTTCGACAAGGCCGCAATAGTACTCAGCCAATTCCTCTGAAGTAAGCTCTCTATTTTCAAATTTGTAAATTTTATCTTCATAAAAAGTAGATGAAGCAACGTCAAGGCCCAGTGCAAAGTGACTTTGCATCGAATAACCGGCAGACTCTACAGCCTGAATTATCAGATTAAGAGCTTCTTCGGTACTTTCGATATTTGGTGCAAAACCACCTTCATCTCCTACATTTGTGCTGTAACCCTTTTTCTTGAGAATGCTGCGCAAGTTATGAAACACCTCTGCAGACATTCTGATCGCTTCACTGAAAGTTTCAGCCCCAACAGGAAGAATCATAAATTCTTGAAAATCGAGTTTATTGTCCGCATGTGCCCCACCATTGATTATGTTAATGAGTGGAACCGGCACGACACTTGCCTGCTCTCCTCCTAAATATTTATATAGTGGCATTTTGAAACTGTTTGCTGCTGCTTTTGCAATGGCAAGGGACACTCCTAAAGTTGCATTTGCTCCAAGCTTAGATTTGTTTTGCGTTCCATCTAATTCGATTAACACTTTATCAATCACACCCTGGTTTGCTGCATCCATGCCAACAATTTTATTTGCTATCACTCCATTTACAGATTGAACAGCTTTCTGCACTCCTTTACCGCAATATCTTTTTTCATCTTGATCTCTCAGTTCTAAAGCTTCTAGTTTACCGGTTGAAGCTCCAGAAGGTACAGATGCTCCACCTGTTGCTCCATCACAGAGTTCAACTTCTACCTCAACGGTTGGATACCCCCTGCTATCTAAAATTTCTCTTGCAAATATATTGTTAATTATTTTTTTCATTGTACTAAACCTTTATTTCCGACATAAGTACTGCAGTTTCTTTTGCTAGTTTGGCTATATTACCACCAGCACCAATAGATAGTACTACATCACCTGAATTTGTCGAATCATTGATGAAATGTGAAATGAACAAAGCATTATTCATAATCTCAACGTTACTAAACCCATTGCTGATTAAGGCTTTCTGTATATCATCAATTCCACAACCGTGAATAGGCTCATCTTCTGGAGGATGAACAGGAGTGAGGATGACATAGTCAAACATCATAAAAACTTGTATGAATTCATCAAAAAAATTACGAATGCGAGCAAAACGCAGCGGTTCGATGATTCCTATTACCTTTCCTTTAGTGATCAAGCGTGCTGCTGCCAGAGTTGCTTGTATTTCGTTTGGATGATGGGCATAGTCCTCAACTAACTTAATGCCTTTAATATCAGCAATTAAAGAAAATCTTCTTGCTACTCCTTTAAATTCCAAAAGACCCTTTTTAATGTCCGCATCGCTAATTCCAAGTTTTACCGCAACCGATATTGCAGCCAGGGCGTTGCTGACTTTATGTATCCCTATTGCGTTTGGTAGTACTACATTCTTTATTCTGTGGTTATTGTCAATCAACACGTCAAATTCTACGCTGCTGACATGCTGCTTAATGTTTGCAGCTCTGACATTACTTGCTTTTGCAGAGCGTGACGCTGATTTTTTTTTCTGGATCCCAGTGTCAAGCACTGGGATGACAAAGGAGGATTGGATGACAGAAGGAGACACATCTTCAAACCCAAACGTTATAAAATTACCTGCATCACAATTGATGTCTACAGAATCAGGTAAAATCGCAGAATCTGCGTTGTTCGCGAATTGGGAAAATGCATTTTTGATATTATCAAATGTGCCGTAATAATCTATGTGGTCATTGTTGATACTTGTTATGACAGCAATCTTTGCAGGGATTTTTAGCATAGTTCCATCAGACTCATCAGCCTCGATCAGAAAAGTGTCACTCCCTCCAAGTTTGAAATTGCTCTTATAGGAATTTAATATCCCTCCTACAGTTACAGTCGCATCAATGCCAGAATGATCAAAAATGGAAGCAATCATGGCGGTTGTTGTTGTCTTTCCGCTTGAACCTGAAACTGCTATTACACACCTATCTTTCATAATTTCAGCAAGTATGTCTGACCTATGCAAAATGGTTTTGTTGTTATCTCTTGCTGCAACTAACTCCACATTGTCGGATTTTATTGCAGAAGAGTGCATAATCACTTGAGCTTGTCCAATGTTATTAGCACTGTGACCGATATAAACTCTTATACCTAGCCTTTGTAATCTATCTGTATTGTCATTTGATTGCGTATCACTACCTTGAACTTTATAATTGGAATTATGAAGAATTTCAGCAATTGCACTCATTCCAATTCCACCTATACCAATTATATGTATTGTTTCTTTTCGGGTACTATTCATATTTAGCAGTATGTGTTTACTGATTACTAAACTTGTTATAGTATAATTTAAAATCCTCATGGTATCGAACCCTTTCACTGAATACAATGATAAAAAATCTAGCTTTTTTATGCCTAATATTTGTTTTGATAAGTAGTTGCAGTTTTCGCAGCAGGTGTAATGATGCCGCAGGCCATTATAAAATTGGCAATAGCTACACAGTAAATGGAGTAACTTATCATCCCAAACACTGTAACCATCACGAGGAGATAGGAGTAGCATCGTGGTATGGGATGGAAGATCATGGTACACTTACAGCAAATGGTGAAGTGTTTGACCGTAACTCAATTTCCGCAGCGCACAAGACTTTGCCTCTACCCTGTTTTGTTCTTGTCACTAACTTAAAAAACGGAAGGCAACTTATCGTAAGAGTTAACGATAGGGGGCCATTTGTTAAGGGTAGAATAATAGATCTTTCAGAAAAAGCAGCGAAAATTTTAGGATTCCATGAAGATGGATTAACTATGGTAAAAATTACGTATCTAAAAAAAATGTCAAGGCGACTAATACAAAAAACCCCTCATTATAAAAAGCAGTACGAAAAAGAAATGCAGAAACGTCACCCAAAAAAAAACAGTCCAGAAAGTAGGGGATATGTCGCATTTTTTGAAAATGCTCAGACTGCCAAGTCAGCTGCATCAAAGCTTCGCAATCAAGGAATAAAAAATGTTAGATTGCTTTTTAAAAACGATCGATATTGCGTGAAAGTGAGTTATAAGTAGTATATGTAGGGTGTGATGGTCAGATTCTGGAGCGCTATACATTCAAAAGGATAAGACCACACATCTCAGACCAACACTTGACCTAGAATCCAGGAGTTTTTAAACTGAACTCTATACAGTGCTGAAAATGATAGGAAACTTAAGCGGAATAGTTGACGAAGTTCATAGCGATCATATAATCCTAAATGTGAATGATGTTGGCTATATAGTATACCTTTCAGTCAAAACCTTAAATGCATGCTCCACTGGAAGTAAAATCAAATTGTTTATTGAAACCTATGCAAATAATAGAGAAAACATTACTAAGCTATATGGTTTCATAAGCAGAGAAGAGCAGCAGTGCCTGCGCTTGCTTGTTAAAGTAAGCGGCGTTAGCTATAAAACTGCAATGTCAATTTTGAGTAAATTAACCCCAGAGCAGTTGTTTTTGGCAATTATAAATGAAGATAAAGCAACACTCAAGATAAGCGGGCTTGGCTTCAAACTCATTAATCGAATTATTACAGAACTGAGTGGCAAAGTGAGTAAATTAGAAATAAATAACAGCAATTTCCATCCAATTAATGAAGATGCCCTTTCAGCATTGATCAATCTTGGATATGAAAAAACGAAAGCTTATGATACTATAAAAAAATACAGACCAAACCTGGACACTAAGGAGATTATCCGCATGGCACTTAAGGAGATTTCAACATTATGAAGTCAATATCATGTGGCAAAGAATATGCCGAAGATGTGCGTAATGTAAACATCAGGCCTGAACAACTTGATGATTTTGTTGGACAAAAAGATTTAATACAAAATTTAAAAGTGTTTATAAATGCTGCAAAGACGAGAACTGAAGCCTTGGATCATGTTTTACTACACGGTCCTCCAGGGCTTGGCAAAACAACCTTAGCACAAATTGTCTCTAAGGAGTTAAGGGTCAGCTTTCGCGCAACTTCTGGTCCTTTACTTAATAAAGCTGGAGATTTAGCTGCAGTGCTCACCACTTTAAATGCAAAAGATGTCTTATTTATCGATGAAATCCATAGATTAAATCGCAGCATTGAAGAAGTCTTGTATACCGCCATGGAAGACTTTTGCCTAGACATACTGGTAGGCGAAGGCCCATCCACTCGCACTTTAAGGATAGATTTGCTACCATTTACGTTGATTGGAGCAACAACACGGCTTGGACTGCTTTCTGCACCGCTGAGGGATCGTTTTGGCATCCCTTTGCACCTTGAATTTTATTCTTTTGAGGAACTGGTCGATATTATAAAAAGAGGCGCAAGAGTTCTTTCTGCCGCAATCGAAGAGGGTGCCATACGGGAAATTGCCTGCCGTGCACGCGGCACTCCAAGAATTGCTTTGAGGTTACTCAGAAGAATAAGAGATTTTGTTGAAGCGGAAAATGATAAAAAAATTACCTACAAAATTGCTGACTCTGCGCTATCAAAATTGGGCATAGATAAGATGGGATTAAATAAATTAGATATGGATTATCTAAGATTTTTATTCAACACCTCAGGACCTGTTGGAATCGATACCATATCTATCGCGTTATCTGAAGATGCTGGCAATATTGAAGAAACAGTAGAACCTTATTTAATCAAAATCAGTTTTGTAAAACGCACACCAAGAGGACGTGTTTTAACCAATCAAGCAAAGGAGTATTTGAGCCTTCGATATTGACACAAACGCAACTACAAAAAAGCTCTGAATCGATCAAAGTTTTGCAGCGGCCTTCGACAGATGTGACAGATGTCGATATACCATAACAACAAGCTCCTGCTGCCAAAGCCAAGTAGGTGAATTTTCATGCCAAATCCCAATGGTAATAGGACAAATTAAAGGTACCGTTTTGCCAGTCAACAATGTTGTCATTCCAGTACCTCCCTCTCTTGTTGTCCAAGTAGCCCCTCCTCCTGTCATCCCAACGCTAACTATGGATTAGAAAGAGAGTAGAGAGAGAAATAGGGTAAACTCCAGTATTTTAGCAACAATAAGAGGTTACCCAATGCATAAG
>NZ_WQMP01000063.1:0-5669 GCF_013366855.1 Wolbachia endosymbiont of Madathamugadia hiepei | reverse complement strand
ATTTGGTGAACATTTCATTTTGATAGTGCATAGGGGCAAACTCCAAGCAGATAAATTGCCCATTTGGTTTTAATACCCTGTATGCTTCACTTAAAGCCTTCTTGCGATCGGAAACGTTTCGAATGCCAAAGGCTATTGTGCAACAATCAAATTCGGAATCTTCAAAAGGCAAACTTTTTGCATCTGCACACACCCAGTTAAAATTAAACTGGTTTGCATTTATAGCTTTATCACGTCCTCTGCTCAACATATTTTGATTTATATCACATATTGTGACCTGAGCACTTGGTTCTCTTTTCGCTATTCTTATTGCTATATCTCCAGTTCCTCCAGCGATATCCAAAACCTTAGGGTTTTCTGTAAAATGCACACTATTTACCATCTTATCCTTCCATAGCCTGTGCATTCCAAGGCTCATTATATCATTCATAACATCGTAGCGATTTGCTACGGAATCGAACACCTCTTTAACTAATTGTGATTTATCCATACCCTTCTCGATTTTTATTTAGGCATTACGTAAAATCGTCGAACGCCTTTTATCATAAAAGTATATCCAGTGCTGTAATACCTTCTTAATTTTTAATCGTGTCTTGCAATATTATACTCAATTTTGTGCCATTTATTATAAGTTAAGTCAACTCAAGTACATTTGAAGTTTTTTATTGAAACAGGCGAAAATTCTTCCTGTATATCAGCAAAATATTAAAGAAACTATCGTCTTTCTTTATTGAAAAATTAAAAAAGATGCTGTATACTTGTTACAGTAGTAGACTTTGGTAAAACTTATGGCAAACTCAGGGATTAACATCAGCGAAGGAACTTTAAGAGATCTTACTCGCTTGGCTAGAGTAAAAAAACAGCCTGTTCAAGAGCTAATAGAGGAATTGGTACAAGAAGCAATTGAACGTGAAGAAGATATGGCGTTATTTCAACTTGCTGTTAAATGTGACACCCGGAATGCAAAATTAATTAGACATGAAGACATCAACTGGGAATAAGTACCAAATTTATCATGAGGAAGATGCGGTCTACGAAGACCTTCCAGTTCTTCCTAAAACAATAAGATTGAGAGTTAAAGAAGCAATAAAAGAACGTCTTTCAGATTTTCCTGATAAAGCAGGAAAGCCTCTATTAGGTGAACTTAAAGGGCGTCGTAGATTACGAGTAGTCGATTATCGCATAGTTTACCAAGTAAGCAAGTGAGAACACATAGTAATGATCATCGGAATAAAACACAGAGAATACATATATGAAGATTAAACGTCCTGTGACAGATTCGAACATTAACAAGAAAACTTTAAATAATTTGTAAATACTAAATATATTCATATACAGTCCCTTTTCCTGATCTATTTTATTTATTGAAAAATTAAAAAAAATACTATATAATCGTTATAGTAGTAGGTTTTGGTAAAACTTATGGCGGATTCAGGCATTAACATATCTCTCAGCAAAGAAACTTCAAAGTATCTTTCTCGCTTGGCCAAAGTGAAAAAACAATCCGTTCAAGAGCTAGCAGAGAAGTTCATACAGTAAGCAATCGAACATGAGGAGGATATTGCACTAGTTGAGCTTTCCATTAAGCGCAATGCTCCAGGTGCAGAAATAGTTGATTACGAAGACGTTAAGTGGAGATGTCGATCACTTGGTTAAATTAATGTAACCAATGAGGAAAATGTATTATAATAAAATTTTTATAGCTCAGCGAATCCATTAAGTGGCAATACAAAATATTATCTCTCTTATCATGATATTATCCGTAGCAATTGCCGATATGGCAACTGACCTGTATTCAGTTGCATTACCGAGTATTGCTCATTATTTTGAAGTAGAAGGCCATGTGGCGCAGCTTACAATCAGCTTAAATTTGGTTGGACTTGCGATATCCGGATTAATTTATGGTCCACTATCCGACCATTATGGTAGGCGTCCAATCATGCTGATCGGTATGGCAATTTTTACTTTGGCGAGTATTGCATGTTACATAGCTGACAATATTGCGCTCTTAATACTCATTCGCTTTATACAAGGAATAGGGGCTGGTGTTGCAGGCGTAGTTGGGTATGCAGCAATAAGGGATATGTACTCAGGTAGTGAATACTCAAGAGTAATTTCAAAGTTAAATATGGTAGTAGCGCTTTCACCTGGGATAGCTCCAGTGGTAGGCAGTTATATGATTTCAAGTGGGTACAGTTGGAAATTTTTGTTTTTTATTATATCATTCGCAGCAATTGTTATGCTCGTTTTTATTTACTTTAAGTTACAAGAAACACTCACTATAAGTAAAAGTGGAACCAGTATAACTAGTGTAATGGTCAGTATTCCTAAACAATATATATCAATATTTAGAAATCATCGTTTCCTTGGGTTCGCAGCCATCCATGGATTAACGTTCATGTGGCTTTGGGCGTATATTGCTAACTACCCTTTCATATTTGGGTCTATGAGTGTTGAAGTACAATATTTTGGTTATCTAATATCAATCATAGTTATATTTTACATAATTGGAACTTTGATTAACAGAAGATATGTACCAAAAGTAGGGGTTAGCCGGATGTTAATAATAGGTTTGATGTTGCCAATAATACCCAAAAGTTTGCTGGTATATTTTCACTCCATAGGCAAATTAAACGTGTTTGTCCTTCAGACTGTTTGGATTCCAAGCAATATAGGTCTTGCACTCGTAATAAGCAACAACGTAACCTCTGCGCTAGAAACAACCAAAAGTATAGG
The DNA here is from genome assembly GCF_013366855.1 of Wolbachia endosymbiont of Madathamugadia hiepei. Lineage (NCBI taxonomy): Bacteria > Pseudomonadati > Pseudomonadota > Alphaproteobacteria > Rickettsiales > Anaplasmataceae > Wolbachia > Wolbachia endosymbiont of Madathamugadia hiepei. Next base: position 2,933 of record NZ_WQMP01000063.1, on the reverse strand, counting down.
GCTTGGCAGTGCAGTTCTCTCATTCTGCAACATGATGTTCGGGGCCATCGGAGTATATATAGTAGGAAAATTCTTTTCTTACGGTATTTTATCAAATTTGCTATTGACAATAACATGCTCTACAATTGCGGTTCTTATATACTGCCTACTCAAATGTACTGAAAAATATTCAAAAGACTGATTATATAGTAAGCCGGTTCTTTTTTTCTGGCATTCAGATACTGGAATTTCATGCAGTTATGTAGGGTCTACTGAGCGCAAACCAATTTTTCGCACACACATTTTACTATATGATCAGCACTGATATTAAAATGCTCATAAAGTGTTTTATAAGGTGCTGATTCTCCAAAGCTTTTCATGCCGATAAATACACCATTTGAGCCTATATATTTATGCCAACCCATTTCACTTCCAGCTTCAATTGCAACTTTAATGCTGTTATTATTTAATATTGCTGCTTTATACTCATCACTTTGCTCGTCAAAAAGCCTCCAGCATGGCATAGAAACAACTCTTGTACCTATGCCTTTTTCCTGCAATTTTTTCCCTGCTTCAACTGCAATTTCAACCTCAGATCCGGTGGCAAATATCGTTACTTCTAGCTTCCCTGAATATTCGCACAGGGTATATGCACCAAACTTCGATAGATTGGCGGATTGATCAATATCAAAGTGGAATTTGCGCATGTAATTCACATTTTGCCTTGAAAGTGCAAGCAGTGCAGGGGACTCTTTTTTTTCCAGTGCAATGCTAATACATTCCAGAGTTTCGATTGCATCGGCTGGTCTAAAGACGTACAAATTTGGTATAGCACGAAGAGAGGCTAAATGCTCTATCGGCTGATGAGTTGAGCCATCTTCTCCTACTCCAATTGAGTCGTGAGTCATAACATAGATGACCTGCTGTTTCATTAAGGCTGAAAGACGTATAGCAGGACGGCAATAATCGGAAAACACCAAGAAAGTGCCACCATAAGGAAGAATTCCGCCATGAAGAGCCATGCCATTCATACAAGCTGCCATAGCGTGTTCTCTCACTCCATAGTGGACATAAGAACCACTATAATTATTGCTATCTATTACCTCTATATGTCTGTATTTAGTGCAATTTGACCCAGTAAGGTCAGCAGACCCACCAACTAATTCCGGCATGGACTTAGTTAAGAGTTCCGTTACCTTGCCAAAAGAAGACCGTGTAGCTTCGTTTGGCATTGCCTCGTGTATTTGTTTCTTTAGGTTAGCCAAATCGCTCTCGATATTATCTGGTAAACGCTTATCAAGTCTTCTTTGCAACTCTTCACTGGTCGAGGACACGTAGTTTTGTTTTGCTCTCTCAACTGTTTCCATCCAGGCATTTTTCACATCCTTTGGCACATGAAATGGTTCGTAGTTCCAATTTAATTTCTCTCTCATCTTTTTTATATCTTCCTCCGTAAAAGCACCACTATGAGCGAAAGATGTACCGGCACGGCTTGAAAATTTTCCGATGATGGTTTTGCAGCAAATAAGCGACGGCTTGTCAGATTTTTGCGCTTGCTCTATTGCAAGCGATATGGAGTTAAAATCATGACCATCAATTTTGTTAACATTCCACCCATAAGCTGAAAAACGATTTTCCACGTCATCAGAACAAGAGAGGCTAGTAGTACCATCTATAGAGATGTCATTATCATCAAAAAGGGCTATCAACTTATTCAATTTAAGATGTCCAGCAAGTGATGCCGCTTCATGGCTTATTCCTTCCATAAGACAGCCATCCCCTAGCATTACGTAAGTGTAGTGATTAATTCCAAACTGCTTTTCAAAGATTGACTCAGCAAGTGCCATGCCAATTGAAGTGGCAATCCCCTGCCCGAGTGGGCCTGTTGTTGTTTCTATTCCTGGAGTCAAACCATACTCTGGATGGCCTGGAGTTTTGGATGTGAGTTGCCTGAAGTTCTTTAACTCATCTATACTAATGTAGCCTGTGAGGTATAATATGGAGTACAGCAGCATTGAACCATGGCCGTTTGATAAAACGAAACGGTCTCTGTTGAACCATTTAGAATCATCAGGGTTGTGATTTAGATATTTAGCAAATAAAACAGTTGCAACATCTGCCATGCCAAGTGGCATACCTGGGTGCCCAGAGTTTGCTTTTTGTACTGCATCAATTGATAAAAAGCGGATAGCATTTGCCATAGATTCCAAAGGTAGATGGTTCATATGTCAATAGAAAAACTTAAAAGTGAAGTATAAGAAATTAAACTGGCAAAAACAAGTTGACACTTAATGCTAAAATCCTTAATAATCTAGAGTTAGATTGTGAGAGTTTTTATATGACAACTGTTATCAATAGAAAGTATAGAATCAGCCGTAGGCTTGGTATAAATTTGTGGGGTAGGGCAAAAGATCCAGTAAACAAAAGGAAATACCCTCCAGGTCAGCACGGTATTCTTGGATTCAAAAGGTTATCTGATTTTGGTAAGCAATTCGCTGCACATAAGAAATTTAAGTTTTATTATGCAATTTCAAGTAAGCAGCTCAGGCGTATATTCTTAGATGCTTATAACAGGAAAGGTTACACAGCTGATAATTTTATTGGTATCTTGGAATCAAGGTTAAGCTCTATTTTGTATCACTCTGGCCTTGTACCAACAATTTATTCAGCAAAACAGCTCATATCTCATGAGCATGTTACAGTTAATGATGAAGTGGTTAATATATCGAGCTATCGAGTAAAACCTGGTGATATAGTAAAAATAAGAGAGAGAGCAGTAAAAATCCCTGTAGTAGTAGAGGCTGAGGAAAAACAAGAACGCAAGGCTCCAAACTATTTAGAAACAAACAGTAAGGAGCATTCAGTGAAGTTTTTAAGAGTGCCTCAATACTCTGAAGTTCCTTACTCAGCGGATATGGAAGTTAATTTAGTAGTAGAGTTCTACTCTAGGTAAA
>NZ_WQMP01000062.1:0-5681 GCF_013366855.1 Wolbachia endosymbiont of Madathamugadia hiepei | reverse complement strand
TGGCATATTCTTTCTTCGGTAGCCAAATAGAAACTTTATAATGAATTTTGTCAGTAACCACTAGATTTTTTAGTTGCCATGCAACAAAGCCATCCTAGCGTCGCGCGCTGGGATGACAGCATTGTTGACTGGCAATTTAATTTGTCCTGTTACCATTGGTATTACAATTCAATCACTCTCCAAAATCAATTATATTTGAAAAATAGTCACTATCTATAACGTCATCACTTACACCATTAACGTGAATGAGGACTGGACGGCATGAAAAGCCTTTTGGACGGTTTAGTGTATCTATTTTCGTTTGTACTTCCTGTATTATTGAGTGACCAATTTTATTTTTTGAAAATTTGATTTCGCAAATGTAGAGAGTGTTAAACTTTGTTTGAATCATGTAATCGATTTGACATCCAGCACTATTGCTTGTCTTCCTCTGAAAGAATGGATTTTCGCTTACTATTCCATCAATTCCTAAGATATTATGTATGCTCTTTCTATTGTTAAGCACCAAATTTTCAAACTGAAGTCCGATGATTGTATGCCACTCTGGTAGAGATGCGAGCAACCCCATGGAGTAGGTATCGCGATTAATTTTTCCTAGATTTTTTTCAATATATTTTAGATAAAACCTTAAATAGTTATCTTGAAGTCTGTACCTTCTCAGTCGCGAATCAATACCCGTTTTTATATTCCAAGTGTGATCCTTTGTAATAAAACCAGCAAGCTCGAGCTCATATAGATACTCGGAAATGCGTCCGTGTCTCGCAATGTCTAAAGCAGCACAAATTTCTTCCTGTTCTTTAGCTCCAGTAGAAAGAGCCCTGACTATTTGCTTATAAAAAGCTGTTTTTCGCATGAATAAATCTGAAAATATTTGGTCAAATTCCTCAACTAAAAACCCGCCTTTCTAAAAACAAAGCTTTTTGATATTTTCTTTAGCACTATGTTTAAAATTTACCTCTTCTAAATACTTTGGAATTCCGCCGGTTACTGCGAGTACCTTAAACTTTTCGTATGCCGAAATATTCTTTGGCCAAAATCTATTGCAATCAGAAAGTGCTAATTCCCCAAGTGTTAAAGTCATCGATATTCTTCCTACAAAACCAGTGCTACTGAATATGTTTTTTTCGATCCAAGATGATGCAGATCCACACACAACAAAAATTAACTTGTTGTTATTTTTTAGCTGTGTATCCCAAAAATTCTTTATTTTGCCCAAAAAAGTTGGATCTTTTGAGCCCATCCAAGAGATTTCATCAAATAGCAGTAATATTTTCCCTGATAGTAGACGCTCGCCAACTGCCCATAGTAAATCGCTCCAGTTATCATACCTAGCAAAAGACGTGTGAAATTGCCTAGCAATTTGCCTAGAAAATTCATTAAGTTGGTGAGATATTGTAGTATGCTTCTCCGGCGGTAAACCTATAAATGAGTAATATTGCTCAAAATGCTTACCGAACTCTTGAATTAAGCTGCTTTTTCCTATACTACGTCTTCCTTTGACTACAACAAAAGAAGCGGTATTTTTTTCTTTAAGCTCCAGTAATTGCTTTAACTCAGCTTGCCTACCAATAAATGATGGAGACATAAAACACGAAATATAAATCTTTGTCTCCATTATGTGTGATAAAATTGGAGACGTAAGTAAATAAATTGTGATCTTTGTCTCCATTATGAGCTATAAAATTGGAGATATAAATAAATTGTGATCTTTGTCTCTCCATTATGTGTGATAAAATTGGAGATATAAACAAATTGCGATCTTTGTCTCCATCACGGGCTATAAAAGTGGAGACGTAAATAAGTTGTGATCTTTGTCTCCACTTTTTCTGGGTAAGGTCAACCAAACCCATCTAAAAAGCAAACTACAACTGTTCCTTCAGAGTCAGTTTAACTAATTTTAGAATGATTTAACATAAATCATTACAAAATGCCAAGAAGTAAATTAACAACAGAAAAAATAACATAAAAATCTTTTTACTTCAAAAGTATGCTATTTAATATAGTTTAAATCATTTAAATAGATTTATGCAGCGTATAGCCTCATTCTTTATATTATCGGCAATACTAATAAGCTGTGGCCTGCAAAAACCTGCACCTGTGCTGCTTAAAGGTGAAGAGTTTTATGGAAAAAGAGACCTAGAATATACAAGGGAATACCATTTAATTAGAGAGGATGTTGATTCTTCAATAAGAAAAGAGAATAGAAAAGTTGTCATAGATAAGGTATATAGAGATAATAATAAAGCGCAAAATGTGGAAATTGATGGGGTAAATTGTAAATTTATAATGCCAGTTAAAGGTACTGTTATTTCAACTTCTTCCTCTGATGAAGTATGTAAAGATGGAGTAAAAATTGCTGCTCAAGGCGGAACAAATGTAGTTGCTTCTGCACCTGGTAAAGTGATATACGTAGGCAAAGGGCTGAGGTGGTATGGAAATTTAATTATAGTAGAACATAAAGATAATTATGTGACTGTGTACTCCTATTTAAAAAACATACACGTTGAAATTGGTGATAAAGTAAAACAGGGTCAAGTAATTGGGTCTGCAGGTAAGTCAAGTACGCAGGATAAAGATCCGCAGATATGCTTTACAATACGGCATAACGGTCAAGCGGTTGATCCCTTGAAGCATATGAACTGTAATTGAATTTGGATTTATATGAAATATGATTTTAAAAACGTTGAAAAATTTTATCAAGATAAGTGGAACTTTTCTGTGAGCAAAAATAGTAAGCAAGAGAAATGTTACGTGTTGGAGATGTTTCCATATCCATCTGGAAAAATTCACATGGGACACCTGCGCAACTATGCAATAGGAGATGTGATAGCGCGTTATAAGAGAGCTTGCGGATTTGAGGTTTTGCACCCAATTGGCTGGGATGCGTTTGGGTTGCCAGCTGAAAATGCAGCAAGGGATAATAATATTAGCCCTGCGGCACGGACGAAAGAGAATATAGATAGTATGCATGCGCAGCTTAGATCTATAGGTCTTTCTTATAATTGGGAGCGTGAACTCTCCACATGTGAGCCTGACTATTACAAACACGAACAAAAATTTTTCCTGGATTTTTTAAAGCATAGGCTTGCCTACCGAAAAGAGTCGTGGGTTAACTGGGACCCGGTAGACCAAACAGTGCTTGCAAATGAACAAGTAGTCGACGGAAAAGGATGGCGGTCAGGCGCGGTTGTTGAAAAACGTAAGTTATCCCAATGGTTTTTAAAGATTAGTGATTTCGCTGAAGATTTGCTCAAGTGTTTACAAGATTTAAAAAATTGGCCAGAAAAAGTCAAAACAATGCAAGAGAATTGGATAGGAAAATCCGAAGGGGTCACCATAGAGTTTGAAATAGTTGGTCTAAATAAAAAATTAAAGATTTTTACAACTTCTCCTCATACTTTGTTTGCAGCTTCTTTTCTTGCGGTAGCAGCAGAGCACCCTATTATGCAGGATATCATGCCTCCAGATGCTCCTGAAGTTTTGTCATCCCAGTGCTCCGACACTGGGATCCAGCAAAAAGATGAATGGATTCCAGCGTCACGCGCTGGAATGACAATTGATGGTATAAACACAAAGGGGGAAAATGACGAAAAATTTGGAATTTACACCGGATTGAATGTCAAACACCCATTCCTTGACAAGGAATTGCCGCTTTACATAGCGAATTTTGTATTGATGGAATATGGAGAAGGTGCAATTTTTGGGTGCCCTGCGCATGATCAGCGTGATTTTGAATTTGCACAGAAATATGACTTGCCGATTATTCCTGTAGTTCGTGAAGAGGGTGCACAAGCTACAGAGACCTTAAAAGAAGTATATACCAGCGATGGGGTAATGTTCAACTCTGAATTCTTAAACGGATTAACTGTCAGTAAAGCAAAGGAAGTAGCCATTAAAAAGCTTGAAGAAGGAGGAATAGGCAAAAAAACGATAAACTATCGTTTACATGATTGGGGAATTTCAAGGCAACGTTATTGGGGATGCCCTATACCTATTATATATTGTAAAGATTGTGATACTGCGCCAGTGCCAGAAAAAGACCTTCCCGTAGTTCTGCCAACGGATGTGGAATTTACCAGCGGTGGCAATCCGCTTGATAAACATCCAACTTGGAAATTCGTTGATTGCCCAAAATGCGGAAAACAAGCAGAACGTGAAACTGATACATTTGACACCTTTTTTGAATCTTCCTGGTATTTTGCTGCATTTTGTAGTGAAAATAAATCTATCAATAAGGATGCGTGTAATCGTTTTATGCCTGTAGATTATTATATAGGTGGAATAGAACATGCGATCTTGCACCTGCTTTACTCACGATTTTTCTGCCGCGCTTTGACCAAATGTGGTTACCTTGATATTAAGGAGCCTTTCTCTATTTTGATCACTCAAGGAATGGTCTGTCATGTAACCTACAAAGATGAGAATGGCAAATGGCTTTTTCCTGAAGAAGCAAAGGAATTGATGGCACAAGGTGCTGAGGTTCAAGTTGGAAAAGTCGAGAAGATGAGTAAATCAAAGAAGAATACAGTTGACCCGAATTTTATCATAGAAAAGTACGGTGCTGATACTGCTCGCTTGTTCGTATTATCTGACACTCCTCCAGAGAAAGATATGGAGTGGTCCGATGATGGCGTGGAAGGTTGTTCTCGCTACATAAATAAATTGTGGCGCATGGTAATGCAGCTAAGACCCGTGGACATGCGCTATGATAACGAAAATGTTACAGGTAAACTTTTAGAATACAGAAAAAAAATACATAAGCTCTTGCACGGACTGACAGATGACTTGGAAAGCTGCAGATTAAACTGCGTAGTGGCAAAATTCCGTGAAATGACAAATTTAATAGCTGAAATAGATGTGAAAGATGGAAAATCTCTTATTGATGAAGGTATATGTATACTAATCAGAGTAATAGAACCGTTCATACCACACCTGGCTGAAAACTTATGGCAAGAAATAGGAGGTGAAGGTATGCTATATCTAAAGCCTTGGCCACAGGCTACCAAATCATTACTGATTGATGATGTGGTGACCGTAGCAGTTCAGATCAATGGAAAATTACGTACAACAATCGAGGTGGCAGCCGACTTATCTCAAGAAGAATTAAAGAAAATAGCAATAGATTCTGTGTCCAATAGGATTGATCAAAGCAAAGTTCGCGCTATATATGCTGTACCAAATAAGATAGTAAACATAGTTATATAAAAATCTGAGTAGTGATCCTTAATTTCATAGTTATACTTTTTTTTGACATGTAGTTATACCTTTTTTTAATATAAAGGTTATATACTTGTGCATTATATATATTTTTTTTTGTATGAGGAGTTATATAAAAATGAAGAAATTATGCACCTTAGCTGTATTACTCACTTCATCTCTAGCGAGTGCAGCGGGTGATGTAGCGGCTAGTTTAGAAAGTCAGTATTACGCGCAGGTTTAACTTTGGTGCTGGATGGGGTGGTGGCTTTGTAGTGAAACCTAGCGTCGTTTTTGGTTATCATTATAACCAAAACTCCAAATTTGAACTTGAGGTTCTCAGTAACATTAACAATATTGCTAGTAAAGACAGGGTAGTAGGATCTAGTCTCTATGAAAAAAGTTTATCATGAGAAAATAAGGAAAGATGTAGCAAAAACTGGTAGTTTAACTTAGCTAAAAATAGAGAAACTACCAAATGGCAT
>NZ_WQMP01000208.1:0-522 GCF_013366855.1 Wolbachia endosymbiont of Madathamugadia hiepei | reverse complement strand
AAAGATGGAAAAGAACATACCTTAGAAGAAGTAGGAAGAATCTTTAACGTAACACGTGAGAGAATTAGACAAATAGAAGCAAAAGCACTACGTAAATTAAAACATCCAAGCCGTGCTAGAAAACTCAGAGGGTTCTTTTGAGGAAATGCGTCAAATTAATATCAACTTGCGTTATTGGGAGGGCAAATAGAATAGCGTGATAATTGGCTCAAGCCTGTAATTATAAGCAAGAAGCGCTAGACTTCATAACAAACTTCTGGCAGCGCGCTGGTATTCAATGGAAACGAAAAAAACTACTTGACAACCTTCGCCGTTACCCTTATAATGATAATGAAGCTATTATTTATCTTCAGTCTGTGCAGATTAAACGACAGAAAACTCAATGTACTTGGCGTCTTATGTTTAATTTTTTGCACTATGTGCACCTCATGTCTTTTAAATTGGCGTTTTTTATTGTCCTAAACGCTTTAACAAGCGCATTTTAGCTTATATTAGGTAAAAACCTTGAAAGTTTATAAAGAC
>NZ_WQMP01000061.1:0-5884 GCF_013366855.1 Wolbachia endosymbiont of Madathamugadia hiepei | reverse complement strand
ATGAGCCAATTCAACATTTGCCTACTTTCATTGATTCCATGCATTATTTAGGCCGTTTTGCTGTCCCGTTTGTTAAATACTGATCACGTGATTATTAACAAATTGGCGTTTCATTGTTATCAAAGCATCTGCTTCATTGTTATTGGCATTTCATATAATAAATCTTTTCAGATCATTTCTGATAATAATACATCGATATTTTACCATAAATTATCAAAATAAATTATTTCATTGTTATCAGAACATAAATTGGCATTTCGGAATGATTTAATTTTGCAACATTTAAAGGCCGGGAATTATTGAATAGATTAACTTTTTCGAAGTAATTGTTTCCTTTGCAGTCATTTTATTGATTGATTGACTGATTAACTTCAGCAAATTCAAATGTTATTTCTTCCACAAAATTTTTTGCTACCAAGATTAAAATTTTTAAAGTTCTTAACTGCAAATCTTTCCATCAGAAAAATGTTTTGAACTGCGCTAATTTTTCACTTGTTGAATGTAATGATGCAATTGTCATTTTGTTATGAACAAAATGTTGCAAATTATAATTTTTTTCTTCGGGAAAGTAACAAAAATATTAAATTTAATTGACAGTTTTCCTAACATTTTGCCGTCCACCAAGCAGTAGTAGCTCCGTGCACGAGGGAAAAAAACACACGCAAATTTTATTACCGTTGCATGCATTGTTAAACCAAAACAATACGGAGGAGGAAGTTGTCAGACAAAAAAAAAAAAAAAATGCTTATCAGTGCAACGAGCGCGAAATAACATGTAAAAAGATAAATGAACATGTAGAGGGTGCATCAGAGAGCACAGAACAATGTGTTCACGCGGGAGAATGGATGGATTTAGTTTGAAACATTTCTTAGTAATCACGTCATGTTAATCGTTTTAATTTCTCAAATGCTTGCATCGTATTTTTTGTTTCATGTTTCATTACTCATACTAATGAAAATACACACAGAATAATTCGAGAGAACCTCCATAGGTCAGCTTCTTCATATTTAGATGATGTTGTTGCACCAAGATACTGCCCGTCTATTGAAGCTAAAGTTAAAAAATTTGCAGAAAAAAATAGTCATCAAATATTCCTAGAACCAAAAGTATATATTGAATGTAACAAAGGCAAGTTCGAAGTTACTTTGGAAAAACTTCTTGGATTGAACGATAATGTTGCATCCTATATTATAAGTTCAATAGAACCTCAGAAGAACGAGCTTGTGCATGATCCGAGAGGCAAATTACCCAAGAAAAAATCGACCAGCTGTCAATCAGATATCAGGGCAATGGAAAAAATAATAGGTTGGGACATTAATAATCCATTAGTTCATGTTACTCAGATATCTAAAGGTCCAATCATGGAGCTTATGCATGAAGAGCGTGCAAATGATGACAAACCAAATTCAGAAACTACTAGTCCAGGAGTGCAACCACACGCTGCTGATGGTCATGCTATGTAATATCAAATATTACTACAGCTGAATCTTTGAAAAGGAGCATTTGAAAATGTGCTCCTTTTTTTTCTTTCCTATGTAAATAAAAATTAGATAGCATTATGAGTGCGATTTTTTTGTATTCTGATGCTTTTCAATTCTATATTTCTCGGACTAAATTTTCTCTCCTTATTACTCTTTCTCTATACCATCACAAAAAAGAATAGAAAACTGAGCGAGGAGAAAATAAAATCAGCAAATCTTGAGGGTAATTTATGTAAGTTAGAACGTGAATTTCAAGGGGCAAAGCAGGCTTTAACTAATAAAGACGAAGAAATAGTGTGTTTAAAAGTAAGCAATGCAGAGCTAGAAGTAACTCTGCAGAAAGAACGCGAGGAAAAGAAAAAAGAAATAGAACTACTGACAAAAGCTGAGGAGAGACTCACAAATGCTTTTAAAGCACTGTCTCTTGATGCTTTGCAGGCGAACAATAATAATTTTCTGAATTTGGCAAAGGAAGTCATTGATGGCAAATTAAAAGAAACAGAAAACGATTTCAAAAAAAGACAAGCAACGATCAACGAAGTTGTAGTTCCAATAAAAGAAAAATTAGAAAAATTTGATAGCGAGATACGCGAGCTGGAGAAGGAGAGGGTAGGGGCCTATGAAGGTTTAAAGGAGCAAATTGGTGCGTTAATGAACCAGACTTCTAGCCTTGCTAATGCTCTGAGGAAGCCCCACATTAGAGGAAAATGGGGCGAAATGCAGCTAAAAAGAGTGGTAGAAATGGCGGGGATGATCGAATATTGCGATTTTTTTACTCAGCCGTCAGTAATTGATAAAAACGAGGACAATTTATTGCGCCCTGATTTGATAATCAAAATGCCATCTGGAAAACAAATAATAATAGATGCTAAAGTACCGCTTGATTCTTATCTTGATGCTATGTCACAAAACGATTTACAGATACAAAAGGAGAAGTTAAAGAATCACTCTTTGGCAATAAAAAAACATATAAGTGATCTGGGCAAAAAAGAATATTGGAATCAATTTGAAAATACGCCAGAGCTTGTGGTACTTTTTCTCACAGGGGAGGGGGTTTTTAGTGCAGCACTGGAATATGAGCCAGCTTTGATAGAGATTGGGGTGAAAAAAAAAGTGATTATTGCAACACCGATCACTTTGATCGCACTGCTTAGGGCAATAGCGTATGGATGGAAACAGGAAATGATAGCCGAGAGTGCAAAAAAAATCAGTGAACTGGGTCATATTTTATACGAGCGTATCTGCACAATGGGTGAAAATTTTGATAATCTGCGCAGGAGCTTAAAAAGTGCTGTTGATCATTACAATAAAACCGCAGGTTCGCTTGAAGCAAGGGTGTTTCCTGCTGCCCGAGAACTCAACAAACTTGGTATACATGCAAAAAATAAAGAACTAAGTGCTGCAAAGGAACTGGAGTCTTTACCACGTAGCTTACACGCTGAGGAGTTGAAAGTGGATTAGGCCATTATGCTCCCTCATCCAGATCTGCTGCTATTTTTCTTCAACTTGAAGCATATTCCTTAATCCTTCAATCTCGCTAATGGAGAGATTAGTACACTTGGCAATAGTATCAACATCAACATTATTAACCAGCATTGCTCTTGCCACTTCGATTTCTCCTTTCTTTTCACCAATTTGGATGCCTTCTTCTCTAGCATCATCAAGTTTTTGAGCGAGAACAGCCTTCTCATCACGGATACGCTTTATTTCTTGTTCATATGCTATGAACTCCTTTTCTGACCAGTTGAATCTATTTAGCTCCTCATATGCTTTTTTGATTATCACGTCACTTCCTATTATTCTTTCCAGTTCCCCTTCATTGGTTTCCTCTGCATAATTGAAGAAGTAGACCCATTTTTCAACTATGCTCTCCAATTAATCTTCCTTCGTTTTCGGAAATTTTGGCAGTTCAATAAATGTGAAATAAAAATCTTTTAAATCATGTTCATTGGTATCCTCGTCCCGAATAGTGTGCTTTGATTTATACTCAGACTTATCAGGAAATAAGATACAATCCGCAATGGCAATAAAGGTAATTTCTTTAAGGTCTTCATATTGATCGCCTTTATTAGCCTGTCTTGAATACGCCTTAGCAGCATAGTGTTGAGCGCGTTTTTCAAAGCCTTTAGTTTTAGCGACCTACATTGCAACAATTACCTGCACCCCATTTTCATCTCTACAGAGAACATCAACAATGCTTTGCTTTTTGGAGGCAATTTCAGCATCTTGAATAGTGCTGAGGAATTCTATTTCTTTTATTTCATCCTTGCCAGTGAGCCCCAAGATATCATTAAGAAAATGAATGAGAATATCCTTGTTCTTCTCTGTACCAAAGATGCGCCTGAAGGCGACATCATTTTTAGGGTCGAGCAATTTAGAAAATGCCACAGCTAAAATACTTAAAATATTAATAATTATACATTATTGCTCACAATTTTTCAATCACATTTTTAAGTGTTACAACTTTTAACTTTGTAAAAGACGGCTAGAGATCAGAGAGTAATATGAAAAGTCTACATAGATCGACCTTTCTGTGGATCTGTGTTTCTGCTTTCTTCGACTTGCTTTGCAAAAAATGTTTCTTGTTTGCTCATGTGCTGAAGTGGCTTGGCAATTTCGCGTACAGCGGCAATAACCGCAGTCAAAAACGCTTTTAGCAGTGCACCTAAAGCTCCACCAACTGCTTCCCTGCCATATATGTGAGCTTGCTTTTCGTTGTTGTCAGCAGTTTCTCCTGCTCTCCTTCTTGGGTCCATTCTATGAGCAATAACTGAAAACAACACTCCCTTGATTGAAGACTTCATTCGTGCCTTTGCTTTGAGAACATCTTCGTCATGTGCTGTTTCATGTCCATGGCTTAAATGTTTGGCGTTCATTAGCTCCTTTTGTTGCTGGGCAAACATACCACTTAACACTTTTTCCATTATTTGTTTTCTTCTCTTCTCCATAACTCTTTTCTTGGACTCTGATTTATCGCGAGTATGCTTTGTGGTTTCAAGTTCCACGTCAATGTCTTCAGACGCTGCTTGACTATATAAAGTTTCTATGAGCCTATCTATACTTCGCTTTACTTGCATAGTTCTTTCGTAACTATCTAAATTATCGATTTCTTCGTCAATCTGGGTTAAAATATCCTCAAAAGCTTTTAAGTAGTCTTGAACGTACTGCGTTATGTCTTTCTCTTTGGGCTGCTCTTCTTGATTTAGTTGATTTTCGTTTTTCAAATTCCTCTCTCTTTTATCATCGTTATTTTCTTCACTTCCCCCCTTAAAAAGATAATTGTCATCCATAACTTAGTTAAAATTTCCACCAGTTACTACTGTATATGAAAAAATTAAATTAACATTAATGAAAGGTGGTTACAACTTCAGCACTGGCTAGAACTACAGTGAAGCTGTCAAAAGCAGCAGGGTCATAATACCTCTCATACAGCTCAACCGAACATCTAAGCTTTATCTTTTCCTTCGCATTAAAACTAATTTCATAATCATTATTAGAGTTTAGCATAGCAGAATTACGTAATAATTTATCTGCTAATACAGAATCTAAAATTCCATTAATTTTTATTGTAATGTGTCTGCTTCCAGCACAATCGAGCACTTTTCTCCAGCCAAAAGAAGAAATATCTCTTATCTCTTCCCTATTATTACGCAAAGTAAACCTTAAGTTTCATGTATTATTCAGCACAACAAAATTATTGTCATGATCTTTAATTTTTAATTGTAACTTACTCATTGTCACCTCCTTTGATCAAAATGTCAAAATTAATTGTTGAGTGTAAAATTTCATCGTGCTGATCCACAGCACAATTATTTTCCAAAATAGTCCCACTATCAAACCTTCAATACTTTCAAGTATAAAGTTAATACGCTTCATAATGGAAAACATACTGTCTATATGATAAGTATATATATCGCATGCAAATCTTACCTTTGTAGCAAAATTAGACAGCATATGAAAGTTGCTATAACTTACTATGCTCAATTTCAGGTAAGGAATAGTAACCTGCTTAGGTAGGTAATTATAAATGTTGGTAACATATTTCTTTAAATCAGGGTTTGCCTTTAGTGCTGCATAAATGCTATTGTACAACTCATTTATAACTTGAATTTTTTCCATAATCAACCTTCTTAAAAGTACAGTCAATACAGAGTGGTGGGATGGCAAAAAAAGCTACAATACAACTCGTGGTTCGCGAAATGGGGAATATACTCCCTTCACTTCAGATAAATAGCTCTTCACTTCTGATTCGCGATTTTATAAAGAGCAGAAACATGTTGCATAATACCTAGGCTCTGTGAACAAGAGTTTGTCATGAGAAAATAAGGAAAGATGTAGCAAAAACTGGTAGTTTAACTTAGCCACAAATAGAGAAATGACTAAATGGCAATTATATAAAAGAA
>NZ_WQMP01000060.1:0-5886 GCF_013366855.1 Wolbachia endosymbiont of Madathamugadia hiepei | reverse complement strand
TTCCAACACTACCTTCGTATGATAGGTTGATTGCTCTAAAACCTCGGGTTCTATGGTATTTAGCAATGTTGCTGCAATGGTTATGTGAGCAAGCAAAAGAAACAGGTATCAACTATGTTGATTCAACCCCTATTGCAGTATTTGCTACATTAAGGTGTGTACGGGTTCCCTTTTTAGATCTAAGCATAATACTCCCTAACAATATTTTTTTAGGAATAGTTATACCCTTTCCTATATGACCATCAACGACACTCAAAGAATCAAAGTATTCCACCTTCGTGTTTTGTAAACTGCTTTAAAAGGGCAAGAGCAGTTAATCTGAAAGTATCTATTTCAATGGCAAAGTATGTTCTTTGTTCATCTGTCATATTATACATATGCTTAAAGAAGCTCTTAATACTGATATCTTTACCATCTATTTTCCACCCTGTATCTATTTTACTCCAGTCATATTGGTGTAAGTCTACAACGTGTACCCCTTTAATTCCTTGCAGTTCATGCTTTAAATCATCATAATTAAGGGAACTGTTTTTACCATCTGGTAAAGATGCACCGTATACCCTCGGTACCCAAGTTAGTATTATTGGTGCTTCATCCGATAATTTTTTTGTGTTATTAGCCATTGTCTTAACTGATTTTATGTTACCGCGCTAAGTACAACAAATTTTCAATAAAATGCAAATAAAATGTCTGAGTGCGTAATTTAAGTAGCTTTCAAGAGCTCAAATATTCCTGCCTCCACATTATCCAACGAATCACCATAAGTAACTGCTTTTAGGTAAAACTTTTTTTCCCTTTGCACTTCGAAAGAAATTATTGAATCATCAAGCAGAACAAATTTTTCACCTGCGGTGTGCTCATATTCTTTAGTGTTTTCTTGTCCTCTAATTAGGTTGCTAAGCTTATATTTGTTTTTACCTATGAGCTCAGCACTTTGGAATTTTATTACCTCTTTTCCAACTAGCGCTAAATTTGAGGTTGTGCTCATGACCGACAGCTTGCCAAAACGCAGTACTACTATAATTCCCTCATTTGTAGATTCCATTACATATCCGTAACTAGACTGCTTGTTTGTGCTTGCGATAGGATTGTAATCTTTATCATCATACGAAATAAAAAGCGTTGCTCCTTTCCAATTCTCTTCTTCACTAGCTAAAGTAAAGCTTGCAATATTGCCTTTAACATGCAGTAAATCAATCATTTCTACGATGGTTTTACTGGTGTGAGAAGCAGGGTGTTCTTTAAGCATAAGTGACCTCGTTGAAGGAAAAGAAAGTTTATATATAGAGCAGTCATAACCAACCCCAATTATTTGAATAGACATGCTTGCAAATTTTGTTTTTATAATTCTTATCGTATGCTTTTTCTCGCCATCTGAAATTGTTATGACATCGCTTGGCGCCAGCCACACATATTTTATCGGCAGCTTAAAATTGTATATATTTCTCTCTTGCCACGAAGAATAAAGTAAAACTTCAGCTATATTTTGCGCCTCCCCTTCCTCCATGATTAGTGGTATTTCAACCGTTGCAGCATTGCCCTGCTTTGGCAGCTCAGCATATTTCACGTCAATTGGATAACCAAAATTGCGGTTAAAATAAACAACGTTGATCTTATTGTTCAAATCTAGCTGACTGGCACTCACAAGTTGTATTGGCTTTGAGTTGTGATTAAAAACAATTTTACCAAACGGTATTTCAGTCGTAACTTCCCTGCCCTTTTGGACAAACTTCAGCTTAGAATCCCGCTCAACAACATCAAAAAAATAGCAGCTCTGTAGCATTTTAATAATTGAACGTATCGACTGTTGATCGTTTATTACGTACCCAGACAACAATCCTTTAACGTCACTTGTATCAAACTGATCGCTTTTTAAACCCGCCTTTCGCAATAGATCAGATAAAACATCAGAAACATTAAGCCGTGAAATTTTTCCCTCAGTACAAATGCCCTGTCTTCCAGTTATGGCAGTCAGCCCACATATCACACAAATTGGGAAAATAAGGAAATGGCCTTGCATCCTATGCCCAGAGAAAAATTTTCTCCACCATTTCTGAATTTTGCCACTTCCTTAGCGTTCCTTCGATTGCAATTTTCTGCGCAAGAAAACTCACTTCTCCGTTTGAATATCGCGGATATTTGCTCTCTATGCTGTTTTTATCAACAAACACATTTGGCTCATTAGTGCAGCCGTTCATGCTGGGAAATCCATACTCGGTAAACCATATTTTTTTCATCTTTGGTTGCCATTTCGTTTTGCTACCATCAGGATTTATTTGAGCTTCACTCCACCACTTTGCTATGTTTTTCCACGCATATCTGCTGTCATTATACTTTACCTTCTCAGGGACACTTTTTGAGTAATCATAGAAATAATCATACCCAACTCCGCTGCTCCAACCATCGATTACATCTTCCGCGGCATAGCTAAAAGGAGGCTCTGGGCCATCAGTGAGCGGGGAATAAGCATCTATGCCAACAACGTCGATGTACTGTGAAGACCAAAGCTCATCCATATTATACCAACCATCATATGAATGGTATTCGCTCCAGTCGGCAGCATAAGTTACGGTTACTCCTTCCAAAGCTGAAGTTTTATCTGCTTTGCAAGCCTGACTAGCTCCATAATTGCAGGATAATTGCCTTTTGCATCTTTTACTCTGGTTAGTTGTGCAAATTCAGACCCAATGATAAATCCTTCCACTTTAGTCTGTTTAGCAATGCTCGCGTAATGTTCTATGAATTTATTATACTGACTCTTGAAAAAATCACTTATATCCTCAGGAGTCCCGCTCAATTTTCCTCGCCACTCCTTGTTTTCTGTGTCGAGCAAGGGCATCGGATAGAGCATCACCTTATAACCTCTGCTGTGTAACTCTTCTATATATCTTATTAGCGCTGCATCACTAACTGTGCCACCATATCTTGGATTGCCATTATCATCTTTTGAAATTAGCTGAGCATTATCTTCGGTAACACTTCCCACTTGCCAATCATCGGGTAATATCGCGGAATCGTCTTGAAACTCAACTGCAGGATATATTTTACAATCCTTGATATTTAAACTACTTGCAAACCAATTAACTACTACCGACGCCCACTCAACATTCGGCAAACTTTCTTTTAGTTGATCCAAGGAAAGCATCGCTCTTTTTCGTGTGATTATTGTGATTTACCCTTTGTGCCAGTCCATATGGGATATATTGGCTACTACTTATTCTTTCTCGTGCAATTTTCTTCTGTATTTTCGTATCATACACAAACTCCCCTGAACCTGGTATGATATTGATATTCCGAATATTCTCTGCTACTGAAAATCCACTGGACTTCAGTGTAGTTTGCACTTCAAATGTAAACACCGGAACGCGATTGTTATAGTCCGCTAGAGGAAAATTCTTGATGACTATATAAGATATTCCTCTGTAAACTGGCACATTCCCTTCACCTTCGATTGATGACATAAAAGGATCAGGGTTTTGGTCCTCTGTACCACGATAAAAAGTATAATCTATTTCATCAAAACTAAGTGACGTTGTATCCGCCCAGATTCTATTTAATTTTTCCACTTTTCCCTTGCAGATTGCAATTGCAAGCGTTGCATAGTAGTTATACGCAGCATTCATACCTCTTCCGGTTTTATTTTTGGTGGTTATTACTCCCTCTTTGATTGGCTGTGCCCAAATAATATTTCCCGCAACTCGGGCAGTGCCATAGACAATTGGAATTGTTCTGCCGTAGGTTGAGGTTTGAATTTGCAGATTTTTCAGCCTCGCTCCATGCGTTACCTTTTGCTCGGCATCCAAACCAAAAATTGCATTATCGAGCTGCGCACCAAGAAGAGCACCGAGTTCTGAACCGATAATCTGGCCAATTGGACCAAAAATACTGCCAGCTTGACCTAAAATTGATGATAAAATTATTGTAGACATATATCCTCCTTTTTGATAGATTTTTTTGAAATTGTTGAGCCAGTGTCACACACATGAACATTGCAGTGTCAAAGTCATGAAAGTAGCCTAACGATGTTATCCCCACATGATGTCATCCCAGTGTCGGAGCACTGGGGTGACAAGAAAAGGAAGCGCTGGGATGACACCGCCACAAAGTGAAATGAGATCTCAGTGTCAGCTACTTGGATGACAGGGAAAGAAGGTGCCAGGATGACAGGAGCACTGCCATTAAGTTAAGAAAAGTTGAGTGTTACGTCTTTCGTCTCAAACAGTCTATAATTGTTATTTTTTCAAATCTCTTGGATTTTATTTGCCTAAAAATTCATCATAATTACCCAATCACTTCAAATTTTTTGTCTAATCTTAACTCCTCTTTCCTTAACTTAATGGCAGTGGGATCAAGTTGCGGGGGTAGGATTTGAACCTACGACCTTCAGGTTATGAGCCTGACGAGCTACCGAGCTGCTCCACCCCGCGTCGTTGTTTATTTAGTTATTATATATACAATAATAGAAAATAAAAGAATAAAATCCTACTATTGCGCACATTTTATGTATTTATTGACTTTTCTTGACATCACAGCCGGTTATATACGCAATAACCTACGCAGCGAGAAATATAACTTGATACTGTGGTTTCCCGTATGTCAATGTGTAGGAATTTTGACCTATTTCTCTTTAAGCTCTGAACCAAGCTGTGTTTTTACTACATCTATCTGAGAACAGCTTTAGTTGATACTCAAATTCTTGATAAAGAGAGGTATGTAAAAAATATCGTTGCTACAGTAAAAGATATTAGCAATAAGGGCTCATATAGACAGTTTCTGCTCTCTGTTGAAAAGCTTCCTTCTGTTATCCCAGCGCCCAGACACTTGGATCCAGAAAAAAATACACAAATTCCAGCGTCACGCGCTGGCCGCATTGCTTTAGACAACATAAGAATATCAGTTAGAACTAAAGTGGAAGGAGGCGTAAAAATAGGCGATCAAATAAAATTGTCAGCAAAGCTTTTTCCGCCAAAGATCGCACCTTTGGAGTATGCATATGATTTTGCAAGAATAGCCTATTATCAGGAAATAAGTGCTACAGGCTTTGCAACGAGCAAAATAGCTTTGCATAAAAAGGCTGAAGCAAGGAAATTTCAAGAGTATATAGAGTCTTTCCGTCAATATATTTATGAAAACCTGCAGCGAAATATCAAAAGACCACATGCGGACATAATCTCCGCATTACTGATCGGTAAAAAAGACGGAATAGACCAAAAAACTATGGATGCAATACGAGATTTAGGCATAGCACATTTGTTTGCTATATCTGGTCTGCGCTTATCATTCGTTGCTGGCCTGTTTTTCATAGTGTTTCGTAATTTATTTGCAATACCTGAAACTTTGACTCTTAAGTATAACACCAAGAAAATATCTGCATTTTTCACCATTTTGTCAACCACATTTTATCTGCTGGTCACCGGTATGCAAATCTCTGCTCAGCGTGCGTATATTATGGTGATCTTGGTACTTGTTGCAATAATAATAGAGAGGAAATATCGGGGATTAATAGCAATTGCGTTTGCTGCTTCGGTGATACTTATAATAGAACCAGAAGCAATTTTAAAGCCCGGCTTTCAGATGTCATTTTCCGCTGTCTTGGCACTGGTTGCTAGTTATCAGATGAATGCCAACAAGCTGTTCAAAATAAAAATAATAAAATATTTTGTGTCGATAATGATCAGCTCAGTAATAGCAAGTTTAGCGACTGTTCCATACACAATATACAACTTTAATTATCTTTCAATCAGCGGCGTCATCACAAATTTAATTGCTATACTAATAGTTACATTGATTATTATTGGCTTTGTTGCATGGCAACTTATGCTGTGGTGATTTATGATAAATTCATGTAACCATTTCAAACTTAGCCATGCCAATGTCAGTAAATTT
>NZ_WQMP01000059.1:0-6003 GCF_013366855.1 Wolbachia endosymbiont of Madathamugadia hiepei | reverse complement strand
TGACAAGACTGCTGAGGTTTTTATGGGTTTTTTAAACTTCGTTGGTTCTCTCATATGGCTTCTCTAAAATTTTGTTCACAGAGACTAGTGAGCTGTTTAACTGGCATATAACCGCTTCTTTTAAATTACGACCATTGGTTAGCAATTTAGTGTCTGTTATAGATATTTCGTTATCGGATTTGATGCTAACACAGTTTCTATTGATACAGTTGATGTGGATAGTACCTTGACTTTGAGGTATTAACTCATGGGGAAGAAGTGCAGGAGCAAGGACGTTTATTACTAGCCCTCCACCATAGTAAGAAGACTGATTACAATTAGTAACTAGCTCTTCTAAAATAGGATCACTTGGAACTTCTGCTTCAGCGTATTTAAACATTTCCTTAAAAATTTCTTTTGCAATTGGGCGGTAATTTTTGCTTTCATGTACTTTTGCTTTTAATAAATGAACTTGCTCTTCGCTGCTGTAAAACTTTTTCCCATATGCATTAGTTTCTTTATCAGTTAGACTTTGCTTGAGTTCTCTCCATGAATGTTGCTTCCAAGCTCTTTCTATCAACGTGTGAATTGAAGTTTTTTCTATAATTTTTTTGTTGATAACAAAATTCATTCTGTGAAAATCGCCGTGCATAGTTTCGCCGGAGTTTGCTCCTTTGTTATCTTCTGCAGCTCTTAGTTTGCTGAAGTCACACTTTTCAGCTTGGGCTTTCCATGTAACTATTGGATTTCCTTTTGCCTCTGCCATAGTATTACTCTCCATTGACACAATTATATCATATAATCTGATAACGATGCCTGCTGTATAGACTAAGATTTTTCTTTGGTTTAATATAGATGTACGGTAAAAGAAATCTATGACGAAAGAATCACTAGTTAAAACTGATATAGCGCAGGTTGAAGATAAGAAAGCAGTAAGTGGCTTTTTTAAGATATTTGGTGGAGTTGCAGATGCTGTAAGATCGTGGGTTGGCAATATTGGCCCTGATTTAAGCAGTAGCCGCGATATCGATAGCTTAGTCTTGAAGATGAACGAGTGCTTAAACCCAAAGGGAGGGGAGGTTTCAGCACGTAAGAACACCGTATCTCTTGGTAATCTGTATTTAAGTTTATCGGAGAAGGGTAAAATAAAATTTCTGCAAACCCTGGCAGAAAAATTTAGTCTAAATAAAGCGGAAATAGATGAAAGAATAAAAGAATATAGAGAAAATCAGAATCCCGAGTTAAACTATAAATTTGAACAGGATTTGGTAAAAGTCCTTGAATCACCACGTTCTAAAATATTGAAGCAATTTATTTCTTTGCCGGAAGGCCTTAAGTTTATTGTCGATATGCGTTCTGACGTGCTTAAGTTAAGGAACCAATATAAAGAGCTCAATCGACTAGAAAGTGAATTGAAAAGCATACTTCTCTCCTGGGTTGACGTTGATCTACTCGATCTTCGTCAAATTACCTGGGATTCACCTGCATCGTTGTTAGAAAAACTTATAAAATATGAAGCTGTGCATAAAATTTCTTCTTGGGGTGACTTAAAAAACAGGCTGGATTCTGATCGTCTATGTTTTGCCTTTTTTCATTACAAAATACCAAACGAGCCTCTAATTTTTGTAGAAGTTGCATTGATGGATGGAATTGCAGATAGCATTCAACATCTCTTAGATGAGTCGGTACCTTCAAGTGATCCAAGTAGTGCAAGCACTGCCATATTCTATTCAATATCAAATACCCAAGCAGGTTTGTCTGGAATCAGCCTGGGTAATTTTTTGATCAAAAGGGTTGTAGAAAAGCTGTCGCAGGAGTTTAAGAGTATAAAAATATACGCAACTTTTTCCCCAATACCTGGCTTTACGAAATGGCTGAAAGAAAGTTTAAGCCGAGATATTACTTTATTGAGCAAACTGAATATAAAGCAATCTAGTGCAGAAATTTTAGAAAGCATAGAGCAGTTAAAAACTAACGTTGAATGCGAAAAACAATACTTGCTGAAGCTCTGTGCACATTACTTGCTGAAGGTTAAAAACAGTAACGGCGTTGCTTATGATCCGGTAGCACATTTTCATTTAAGCAATGGTGCATCAATAAAACAACTAAACTGGATGGCAGATGTTTCTGAAAATGGAATTAGTCAGTCGGCTGGAATGATGGTGAATTACCTATATGAATTGTCTAAAATAGATAATAATCATGAGAGCTATATGGTTAATAAGGTGGTTTCTCACTCGAAGCAGGTGTCGTCTATGTTGAAGGGAAAGTAAATAATTGCCCTTATGGCACTTCAAATGTAAAATAGTTCTACTTAAATATGTAGAATAGCCATCAATGGATAATATAAGAAATTTTGCAATAATAGCACATATAGATCACGGAAAGTCAACGCTTGCCGATCGTTTAATAGAAGAATGTAATGGTCTTGAGGCAAGGGAAATGACCAATCAAGTGCTCGATTCAATGGAGATAGAACGCGAACGTGGAATTACAATCAAAGCACAGACGGTAAGACTCAACTACACTGCAAATGATGGAAATCAATATTGCTTGAACCTTATGGATACTCCAGGTCATGTTGACTTTTCGTATGAAGTGAGTCGAAGCTTGGCTGCGTGCGAAAGTTCACTTTTGGTGGTAGATAGCAGCCAGGGAGTTGAAGCTCAAACTCTTGCGAATGTGTACAAAGCTGTTAACAATAATCATGAGATAATAGTTGTGCTCAATAAAGTTGATCTCCCTGCTGCAGATCCAGAAAGGGTAAAACTTCAGGTTGAGGAAGTAATTGGTATTGACGCAAGTGAGTCAGTTTTAATATCGGCAAAAACTGGACTTGGAATAAGGGATGTACTGGAAGCAATAGTGACGAAACTTCCAGCTCCACAGGGTGATGCAAACGCTTCACTGCAGGCAATTTTAGTTGATAGTTGGTATGATCCTTATTTGGGAGTAGTAATTTTAGTGCGAGTTAAAAATGGAGTGCTAAAAAAAGGCATGAAGATTGTTATGATGTCCAACAATGCCACATACCAGGTGGATAATATCGGTATTTTTACTCCTAAAAAGGTAATGACTGGTGAACTTTCAGCAGGTGAAGTTGGTTTTATAACTGCTTCAATGAAAGAAGTGGCAGACTGTAGGGTAGGGGACACCATCACTGAGGAAAAGAGGCCTTGCAGTGAAGCACTGCCTGGATTTAAAGAAGTGCACCCTGTGGTATTCTGTAGCATTTTTCCCAACAAAACAGATGACTTTAAATATTTAAGAGAGGCGCTGGAGAAATTACACTTAAATGATGCTAGCTTTACCTTTGAGGCTGAAACGTCAAATGCGTTTGGCTATGGATTCCGTTGCGGTTTTTTGGGAATGTTACACCTTGAGGTTATTCAAGGAAGGCTTGAGAGAGAGTTTGATTTAGACCTAACAGCAACCGCGCCGAGTGTTATATATAGAGTTACAACACGAAATGGCGAAATTCTGAATATTCATAATCCAAGTGATATGCCAGATCCTACAAAGGTTGAGATGGTGGAAGAGCCGTGGATTACTGCAACTATAATGGTGCCTGATCAATATTTAGGAGAAATGCTATCTCTGTGTGAAGAAAGGAGGGGAGAGCAAAAAGATTTATCTTATGTTGGTAGCACAACAACAGCACTGATGAAGTATAAGTTACCGCTATCTGAGGTTGTTTTTGATTTTTACGATAGGCTAAAATCGATTTCTAAGGGATACGCAAGTTTGGATTGGGAAATTTCCGATTATCGAGAAAGTCAAATAGATAAATTGAGCTTTTTAGTTAATGGAGAGCCTGTAGATGCATTGGCATGCATTGTTCACAAAAGTAGGGCAGAAAGAAGGGGACGTGAGATATGTGCGCGTTTGAAGGATTTGATACCACGTCAGCAATATAAGATTGCAATTCAAGCAGCAGTGGGTAGCAAAATTATTGCCAGGGAAACGATTAATCCATACAGAAAGGATGTGACAGCTAAACTCTATGGTGGAGATGTAACGCGAAGAATGAAGCTTTTAGAAAAACAAAAAAAAGGTAAGAAAAGATTGCATTCTATAGGAAATGTCAATATTCCGCATAATGCTTTTATTCAAGCTTTGAAGATAAATGACTAGTAGTTCATGACACACTCTTGGTAGGCTAGAGTCATAATGTTCGTACAGTTATACAACTTATTCAAGAGATTTGCTCAATGGTAAAATTTGTCCTGATACGCTACAATCTTCAGAAGCTAACTCCACGAATTTGTCTGTTAGTTTATCAGGCAGCACTAGTTCAGGCGTATCCTTTCCAGGAAACGCTTGCTTGTACATTTCGCTGTCAACAGGTCCTTCTGGATATACAGCATTCACGCACAGCTTTGTATGTTTTGTCTCAGATGCATATATCTTTACCATGATTTCTAGTGCAGCTTTACTTGCAGCATAAGGTACCCAATACGGATAAGAAGAAGGAGAAAGTGTTACTTCTGAGGTCATGAATATCACTCTTCCAGAATTAGATTTTTTCAGCATTGGATCCAAGTTTTTTAGCAAGTACCAATTGGCAGTGAAATTTGTATTCATTACATTCTGCAACTCCTCAAGCTCACAATCATGAACAGGATTCAATTTACCTAAAATTCCAGTACACGCAACTAATATATCAAGTGCCCCAGACTCTGATAATTTTAGGCTTTCTATCATGTTTGTTAGTATCTTTACGTTTTCAAAGTCCAAAAGATCAAGTTGAATTAGCTTAACAGGGCCTTCTTTGAATTCTTCAAATTCCTCAATTTCATTGTACAGTGGCTTGAGATGATCAATAGACCTTGAAATTAAAATTACACACGCACCTTCCTTTACAAACCTTTTTGCAACAGCAGACCCAATTCCACCTGAAGCCCCGGTAATTAAAGCTATTTTGCCTTCTAACTTACCCATTCTTTCTCCTTAGCGAGACTCATTAAAACATTTTAGCTGGAAATTAAACTTTGCTCCATATATAAAAATTAAACTCACTATATAGAAAAATAGTAATGACACTACCACACCACCTAAACTTCCGTATATTAAGTCCAATTGGCCAAAGGAAGCTTTTAAGTATTGTTTGAAAGCTGAAGCAGAAGCTGTCCAGAGCATAACGGCTACACAAGATCCAGGAAATACATCTGACATATTTTGTTTTACGCTGGGTAGCATAAAGTATAGCCAGGAGACCACTATAAAGAGTACAAATTCGATGAGGAGATATTTAGTATAACTTAGTCCATGATAGGAAAAATCAATCAGCATTGGCACTAATGTAGAGAACACTATAGTCAGAGTTATAATAAGCGTAATTACCAAAAATTGCAATATACTGAGCACCCTTCTCAATATATAAGGTGGCGAAACTGGAACTTTGTAGGCTTTATTCAATATTGTTCTCAGCCCTTCAATCGTTGACGAGGCTGTCCAAACAGCACCCACAATTGCCAAAGTCAATAAACTCTGTGGCGGACCAGATATTATCTCCCTAATACGCGGCATTAAGGATGCTAAAATGTCCTGTGGCATGTGATCAATTATAAACGCCCAGCCGATGTTATATTGGTCTAAGAAATTTGCAAATGTTGATGCTAAAGCTATTAAAACGATGAGAAAAGGGAATATTGACAACAGGATTAAAAATGATAAATATCCAGCATGCTCCATTCCGTCATTATAAATTGTGTCAATCAAAGCACGGTAAAGACAGTAAATAATGCTGTAAAACTTCTGTAGTAACTTATTCACTATATATAAACAAACCAAGTAAGATATTCTAAATGAAATAAAATATATTTTTAAGCAAAATCTCCCAATGATACTGAGAATTGTCATATCTTTTGCTGCTCTAAGCACTCTTTTTAAACAACACAAGATTTATGTCACTCTAATGCGTAACACTGGCCTAGTCTCTGTGAACAAAATTTTAGAGAAGCCATATGAGAGAACCAACGAAGTTTAAAAAACCCATAAAAACCTCAGCAGTCTTGTCAAATC
>NZ_WQMP01000058.1:0-6149 GCF_013366855.1 Wolbachia endosymbiont of Madathamugadia hiepei | reverse complement strand
CATCTTTTCTACGCTTATTTCATATTCCATGCAACCCAAAAAGCCCTCTATTTCCAGCTCTTTCTTTATCGGCTAATCCATAGTTAGCGTTTTAGATGCGCTACTTTTATCCATCGATTGAAAATTTTGAATGTGTTACTACCCTTTCTATTAATCTTATCTTTAATTGCCGAATTCATTGGAGTCGGTATTTCCATACCTAGCTTTCCAGATATGGTGCGCTATTTCAATGTATCAAAAGGTACAATTCAGTTGACCGTTTCTTATCATTTCCTAGGCTTTTGCATAGGAGGGTTGTTTTTTGGTCCATTTTCTGAATGCTATGGCCGGAGGAGAATTATGATCGTAGGCAACGCCTTGTTATTAATAGGTGCTGTTGGCTGCGTTTTTGCGCCGTCGATTTTTTGGCTTTTAACCTCTCGCTTTATTCAAGGTATAGGTAGCAGTACATCCGCAATCGTACTTGCAATTGTTGCAGACAACTATAAAGGTAGCAAGGCGGTGAAATTTATCGGAATTATGAATTCTGTTCTCGTAGTTGTTCTGGCAATTGTGCCAATCTTAGGTAGTCTCATCAATGAAATCGTAGGATGGCGTGGCAATTATGCAAGTGTTGCAATAATTTGCTTGATCTCTTGGTTTTTTTGCTCTTAGCGTTACCAGAAACAGGAAAAGGTCGTGATATTTTCAGTTTGAAAAAAATAATGAAAGATTACATAAAATTATTGTCTAGTTCAAAATTTGTGGTGCTATCTTTGATACTAGGCCTGTTTTCTGCTGCTTATATGTCATTTATCACTTGTGGGCCTTTTTTATACATGGAGACTTTTGGTTTACCTAGCGCTATTTACGCATTACATCAAGGTGCAATAGTTGGATGCTTCTCACTTGTCAGCCTATTTGCTAGTAAAATCCTGCAGAAATTTGGAGAAATATGCTGTGTCATTTCTGGTACGAGCGTGTTGCTATCGGGTCTCTATTGCTTGTGATATTCAGTGTAACTGTGCCACATTCTTCTTACTTAATGACACTATCTATGATTGTCTTTTGTATTGGCTATGCAACTTGTCAAGCAGTTATTTTTAACATATCAATGAATATTTTTCCTGAAATCAAAGGTATAGCTTTTTCTACAGTCTCATCTATTAGAACCTTGATTATGGCTATTGTTATCGGCTTGGTGAGCTGTGTTTACAACGGTCAAGTAGCTAGTGTAGCTATTCTTGTTCTATCTGCAGTAGTGTTAGGACTTATTTTTACTGCCTATTTATTGCTTTTAAAAGATCCTGTGTAATTGTTCTATTGTGGCTTTAACTCTCTCCCGCCAACCTTTCTGCTTCGTTGCGTGAAATTAATGCCTCAATAAATTCGTCTAGTTCGCCCTCTTTTATAATTTGCTCTAGCCGATGTGAAGTCAGATTAATTCTATGGTCTGTTATTCTTGATTGTGGAAAGTTATAAGTTCTTATGCGTTCAGAACGATCTCCAGAGCCTATTTGGCTTTTCCTCATTGTTGACCTTTCCATTTCTTTTTTTTGTCTTTCAATTTCATATAATCTTGCTCTCAATACTTTCAGCGCTTTAGCTTTATTTTTGTGCTGCGATTTTTCATCTTGCTGTATTACAACTATTCCTGTTGGCAGGTGAGTAAATCTTACTGCGCTGTCAGTTGTGTTTACTGACTGTCCTCCAGGGCCGCTAGACCTGTAAACATCTATTCGTAGATCTTTTTCCTCTATTGTAAAATCAACTTCCTCAACTTCAGGTAATATGGCAACAGTAGCTGCCGAAGTGTGCAGCCTTCCCGAGGATTCAGTTTCTGGTACCCTCTGCACCCTGTGTACTCCCGATTCAAATTTCAACCTTGCAAAAACTTCTGTGCCGTTGATAAGTGCAGAAGCTTCCTTATAACCACCTATACCTGTACTGGAAATGCTTATTGGCTCAAATTTCCAATTTCTCCTTTCTGCATATTTTTGGTACATGCGGAATAACATTGCTGCAAATAATGCCGCTTCTTCTCCTCCTGTACCTGCTCTGATTTCTAATATTGCGTTTCTTGAATCGTCTTCATCTTTAGGCAATAGCGCTAATTTCAGCTTGGCTTTTACTTGTGGTAATGATACCTTTTGCTTCTCAAGAAGTTCTTCTTTTGCTAACTCTTTTATATCATATTCGCTATTTTCATCTTTGATTATTTCCTCTAAGTCTGAAATTTCTTCTTTCAGCGTGTTGTATTCATCGATTATCCGGATAATCGGCCTGAGCTCAGAGTATTCTTTTGAAAGGTTGATAAATTCTTTTTGACTTAAATTGGTAGGATTTTCTAATCTCCTTTCTATATCATTAAATTTTTTCTTCAAATCTTGTAAATTGTTTTCTATATCCATAAAGCTCAGATCTAATATTTTAACTACTTAAGTAAACAATATATGCTTGAAATAAAAAATTTTTTACACCAAGCAATAACATTATAATATAAATACTATCTTAGATATTTCTATACATAATGGCAAGAAGGATGACATCAAACAGCAATTTTATGTTTGGAGCTTCAGACATAAAATCATTACCAGATGAATCGGTTCCAGAGATTGCGTTTGCCGGTAGATCAAATGTAGGAAAATCCAGTTTAATTAACTTACTGATAAACAGCAAAAAAGCTGCCAGAGTTTCTTCTAAACCTGGATGCACTAGACAAATAAATTTTTACTCTATGTACAATGACAAGTTCAGACTTGTTGATCTGCCAGGGTATGGCTATTCTTGTGCAAGCAAGGAAGAAACAATGCAATATTTAGATCTGATTGAGTATTATTTAGCTCAAAGAAGAAGCCTAAAAAGAGTATTTGTGCTGGTAGATAGCAAAGTAGGGCTAAAAGAAATAGACAAGGACTTTATTTATTGGTTAACATATAATAATGTTAACTTTGATGTTGTGCTAACAAAAATAGACAAAGTAGGTCAAAAAAATCTCGATGCCATTCTAGAAAGTATTCAAAAATGGGTTAATAATGAGAATGTGTCAATTCATCAAATAAGCACCCGTGCTAAATGTAAAATAGTCAAGGTAAGGGATGAGTTTTTCAAGTTTACAAGATAAAGAAATGAAGAGCAGTGAATTTTCAAATGGTGGAATACCATTTAAACAAAAAGCAGAAATGTTGCTTGAAGTGCTGTCTAATATACCCAACTTTGTCGGCGAAACTTTTGTCATCAAATGCAGCAGTATGACAATCTCAGACAGAATGCTCCTCAATGCTTTTGTGCACAATGTTGTCTTGTTGAAACAGCTTGGTATAAATCCAGTCATAGTTCATGATGGAGAGTGTGAAATTAATTCTGTATTAAAAACCTTAGGTATGGATAGTAAGTTTGTAAATGATATCAGACTTACAGACAAAGATACCGTAAAAATCATTGAAATGGCGCTATGTGGTTCAGTTAATAAAAAAATTGTTCAGCATATAAATGCTGCTGGTGGTTCAGCCATTGGGTTATGTGGAAAAGATGGCAGCCTAATAAAAGCTGAAAAGATAAGCACTACGCTTAGGGAAAATGGATCAAACAATATCGAAAAAATATTAGATATGGGGTTTATCGGAGTACCAATTGAGATCAATCCTGATATACTATTTTTTGTTGAGGAGTCAGATTTTATACCAGTTATTGCGCCTATTGGTCATGGAGGAAATGAAGAAACATATCACGTTGATGCCGATAGTGCTGCAAGTGCGATAGCAATTGCAATTTCTGCATCTAAAATGGTGACCTTTAGTGATGCAGATGAAGAAATAGATAAAATTGGTGGTAGAAAGATATCTGTTAAAAGTTTAAATGCATCAATTAATTGCGGTAAAATTAAAGGAGAAAGGCTTATTGAAAAACTTATAACGTGTGCCAAAATGGTGGAAGAATGTGCCGGAACTGCTCATATAGTTAATGGTAGAATACCTAATATCCTGATTGATCTATTTACTGAAGATAATTTGAGTGTATCAATTGTGAATGATTTGTAGCTACACTACTTACAACTGTAAGAATGTTTAAAGTCTGGAAACAATTTACATAATAGATGGTGTCGTTCCAGTTTGTGACGCACATCTGTACGAACATTGTGATTTGTAGGTAATTTGCGTAGCAGACCTACTTGGATGACATCATTATAGAATGAACCAGCGCCATAGCCGGTGCTTCTTCCTCGTTATCCCTATGGACAAGTTTGCATATAGGATTTTGTACTTGAGCAAGATTATATCTTGAAAAAATTAAGCTTTAGTGCTATGAAGTACTGTAGCTTCTATGCTTATACTGACTATGAATGTAGAAAATAAGAAAGCACACAGTGCTAAGATAAAATTACCGGTATTTCTTGATTATCAGTCTACTACTAAAGTAGATTCTCGTGTTTTAGAGATGATGATACCTTATTTTGGTGAGTTTAGTAATGCACACTCTCGTAGCCATTCATTTGGTTGGGCTGCTGAAGAAGCAGTGGAAAAAGCAAGGAAGCACATTGCCGGTCTGGTAAACGCAGATAGCAAAGAAATTATTTTTACCTCAGGTGCAACCGAGTCAAATAACATGGCAATAAAGGGTGTTGCTCACTTTTATAGGAACAAAGGAGACCATATAATAACTGTCTGCACAGAGCATAAGTGCGTTTTGGATTCTTGTCGGCATCTGGAGAATGAAGGCTTTAAAGTTACATATTTGCCTGTCAAGCAAAATGGAATTATAGATTTGTCGAAACTCGAAGAAAAAATCACTGACAGAACAATTCTGGTTTCAGTGATGATGGCAAATAATGAAATTGGAGTAGTACAGCCTGTCAAGGAAATTGGTGCAATATGTAGGAAGCATAATATATTTTTCCACACAGATGCTGCTCAAAGCTTTGGAAAAGTGCCGATCGATGTTAATGAGATGAGCATTGATCTCATGAGCCTTTCTAGCCACAAAATTTATGGACCAATGGGGATAGGTGCATTATATGTCCGGAGAAAGAATCCTCGTGTTAGGCTGACACCACTGATTAGTGGTGGTGGACAGGAGAGAGGTATGCGTTCCGGAACAGTTCCAACTCCTCTTGCAGTTGGTTTTGGTGAAGCAGCACGTATTGCTAAAGAAGAAATGGAAACAGAAGCAACCAAGTTGGAAGAACTGAGAGATATTTTGTACAGCAAGATAAAAGAAACATTTCCTGATGTTGTTTTAAATGGTGATTATGAAAATAGAATTCCTGGCAACCTAAACTTAAGTTTTCCCTACGTTGAGGGCGAATCTCTCATCATGGCAATCAAGGATTTGGCGGTAAGTTCCGGTTCTGCATGCACATCTGCATCTCTTGAACCTTCCTATGTCATACGGTCACTAAACAATGGCCATGACCTTGAGCATTCATCAATTAGATTTGGCCTTGGCCGATTTACCACTAAAGATGAAATTTTATATGCAGCAGATCTTATTGCTAAAAATGTTGGGCGACTGAGAGAAATGAGCCCACTTTGGGAAATGGTGCAAGAAGGAGTAGATTTAAACACCGTGAAATGGGACTCTCATTAGATCTACCTGCTTTCTGATTTTGCGTCAACGACTTGCTTGTGCTTCTCCCAAGTATTCTGCGGTGCTCATCTGCGTTTTTCCTCAAAATTTTTTACCATAAATTGGTCATAAAAGAGATCTACTTTTTCGTTGACTTACATATATTCTATAATCAGCATAGAATATATAAGTAAATAATGGTTATCGATATGACTTATGGAATGCACAGTAGGCAAGAGCTTTATTCAAAATGTCCAGAAGCTGATTATTGGACAAACGAAAGTGAGGAGTATGTTTTATGTGGCCCTTTATCTTTTTTAGAAGAAGGCTCATTCTCAGTAGAGATGCAACCTACTGAAAATGAGAAGCAGTTTGCTGAAGGCTTTCTTGCAAGATTCGATAAAGAGCTTGATAATGAGGTAGAAAATATAAAAAGGGAGAGTGCTCAAAAAAATCAAGAGAGTAATGACATAGATAATAATCTAAAGGGTATTAAACGCGTGGTAGACAAATACCTAGTCTCTGTGAAAAAAGTTTATCATGAGAAAATAAGGAAAGATGTAGCAAAAACTGGTAGTTTAACTTAGCTAAAAATAGAGAAACTA
>NZ_WQMP01000057.1:0-6258 GCF_013366855.1 Wolbachia endosymbiont of Madathamugadia hiepei | reverse complement strand
CTGATAAGGGCTATGACAGCGATGCTTTTGTAGCCAGCCTTGAGAACAGAAAGTGCAAAGCTGTGATTCCGCCAAAGAGGAATCGAAAAGTCCAGAGAGACTACGACAAACATCTTTATAAAGAGCGGCATTTGATTGAATGCTTCTTTGGAAAAATCAAGAACTTTAGACGTGTTTTTTCTCGATTTGACAAGACTGCTGAGGTTTTTATGGGTTTTTTAAACTTCGTTGGTTCTCTCATATGGCTTCTCTAAAATTTTGTTCACAGAGACTAGCAAGCCTACCACGTGCAGAATATGCCTCTATTTTTGATTCGTACTCACTTAACTCGTACTTATAGAACTTAGACTTTGTTTTATAAGTAGAAAATAATTGTGTCACTACTCTACACAATTGTCCTTTTGTAAGGCCAAAAATTGCACCGCGATTAGGATCATAGAACGCAAAGCTGCCATCTTCATTTTTCTTTATTAATAAGGCATGACCAGCCTGTCCCTTGAATAAAATATTTCGTGGCATGAAGCATAGAAACGAATAGCCGTTTTCGTTTTTTGCCGACAATTTTAAATTTTCGTCCATGAATCGCACGAAATTTTCTGGGGTTGATGTGGTCTCTTGACTATATTGATACCTTGCTTTAGATGTACTTTTTATACCTTCATGAATTTTTTTGTGCTGGCTAGAGAGCTCATTAATTTTCTTCTTTAGATTTTGAGAACTCTCTTGACTGTTAGCTATCTTTTCAAGATTTTCTATTTTTTTCTGAATTTCATTCAGCTTTTGAAACAAAATTTCCACGTTTTGTGATGTTTCATTTTCACCATATTCACGACAAGTTTTTGCCTTATCAATCAAATCGTTTATTAATGATATTTGCGATTCTTGAAATCCTGCGCAATTCCCTCTATAAGTAAAAAAGTCAAGAAGTTTTTCAGAAAAAGTATCTTTATCAGCCAGTAGATTATAGCAGGCAACATACTCACATAGACGTAAGCACATGCCATCCACTTTTTTATCACTTTCTAGATCAAAAAAAGCTTTGTTGTATTCTCTTAACGTTTTTTCATCAGAATTAATGACGTTCACTAGAGAACTCTGTCCATTAGCAATAAAGTTGTTTCCTATACCTTTAAATAATGATCTATCCTCATCTTTGATACCAAACAATCTATAAAAAATCTCATCTCTGTTAACTTTCATAGTTTATTACCTCATTATATTAGTTTATAAATTATAGCATTAATTTATTAATTAAGCAAGTATTGTGTATAATTCCTAGCTTTAATTATACTATAGATAGTATCAACCATGACATAATATCAACTTATATCAAATCCTGGATGATACCCTTTAGTTGTGCGAATTACCTGCTAGTTCGTGCAGTGTGCATACCATAATAAGAGAGTCAACTCCACACTTTGGGTTACAGCTTTACTAGATCCTAAAAACTGGCTAAAATGGGCAAACATTTACGAATTGAATTTAGTGTACAATCAGCAAACAAGGGTATTGATATCAACAATACTCTGCAGAGTTGCAATATGGTATGACCATATGCTCTTTATTGACCTGGTCAACATAATCAGTAGAGAGTTTTGTTCTGCAAAGGATGTTTACTACAACATATTACAATTGTTTGAAATTGCAGGACTGGGTGCTATGGTAAGGCCACTTGGCGCATCTATATTTGGTCACATTGGTGACAGATATGGAAGGAGGGTGGCGTTAACAATTGCCATCTTGCTAATATCGATTCCGTCTAGTCTTGTTGCGTTTATTCCAGGTTACAGCCGGGTAGGTGTAGCTTCCACTATGTTGCTTCTTGCAATTCATGTAACACAAGGAATTGCGCTCGGCGCTGAACAAGGAGGCAGTTCTGTTTATCTCATAGAGCATTTATCTAATAAGAAAAAGCTAGGAATGTTTTTTGGAGTAATAAGTTTTGGTCGCTCCATTGGCGTTTTGCTTTCTGTGGCGATGGTGGTCATCTGTAAAAAAATCACTGACTTTAACGCTTGGGGTTGGAGAATACCATTTACTTTTTCAGCTGTTTTGGGACTGATTAGCGCATATAGTATATACACATTAGGAGAAACTCCAGCATATGAAGAAAATCGTAAACAAAGAAGTTTATCTAACTTACCGGTAATAGAGCTTATAAAACACCACAAGAGAGCTCTTACACTTGCTATTTTGATATCTGTACCCGTTAATGTTGCTGTTGGATTCACCATATTTCTCAGAACAATTGCAAAAGAAATAGTATCGGTTGAGACGTATGTAACAACATATCTCAACGAAATTGTGCTCATTATAACCAGTGTATTAATGCCGATATCTTCAATAGCATTTGGAATGCTAGCTGATAAGGTGGGAAAAGAGCGCACTGCAATCCTATTCATAGTAGTTACTATGGTACTGTGTTGTCCCATGTTATCTATTGCATACCACTATAAAAGTTATCTTATAATTATGCTTAGTGTAATGGTTCTCTCTATAGTAGAAAGGGGTATAAATCCTATAGGAATAGTCGCATCTGAACTCTTCTCCACTAATGTTAGATTTAGTGGAGTGAGTTTATCACGCAACATCTCTTATGCTTTGCATGGCGGATTTACTCCTATGATATGCACTTGGTTTACTATAACATTCCCTCAAATAAACTTTGCCGCTGGGCTTTATATAATCTTCTGCTTATTGGTCAGTTTGGTGGCAATATTGCAAATAAAACCACGAGATAAAAATTTTGATTGGTAAAAATTCTGGTATAAACCATACACTTTCCGTTAGTGAAATCGAAAGGATTGCAAGATTAAAAGACACTCAACTTAACCAGTATACGCTGGAATGACTAAGCCTAATTAGGTTCTCAGTTTCTCAAAAAAATCTTTTAGCAAAAAAGAGCACTCTGTTTCTAATACCCCGCCATAAACTTCAGGTACGTGGTTGCAAAATTGAAATATTTTAGCCCCATTTTCAATTCCTCCACCTTTTGGATTATAGGCTCCAAAATATAATCGTTTAATTCTTGCAAAGGAGATAGCTTGAGCACACATTGGGCACGGTTCTAATGTTACATACACGTCAGCATCACACAGTACTGACGTTGAAAGCAATTTACATGCTTGTTTAATCACTAACATCTCCGCATGTGCAGTTGGATCGTTGGATATGTTGTGCGCGGAAGAAACAATATTGCTTCTACTCACTATTACAGCACCTATGGGAACTTCGTCACTCTTTTGGGCAAGTTTTGCTTGCTCTATTGCAAGCTCCATATATCGGTATCTAAACACTTTTCTCTGCTAATCTTCTTTTTTTTAATTGTGTTAGCTGCTGCCTTAATAAACGATACAAAAAGAGGATGAGGAGAAAACGGCTTTGATTGGAACTCCGGGTGAAATTGCACGCCGATAAACCATGGGTGGTTTTCCAGCTCCACTGCCTCTATACACGTTCCATCTTCTGATATACCACTGCATATCAACCCATTTTTTTCTAAATCATCTTTATAATCTAAATTAATCACGTATCTGTGTCTATGCCTTTCCGAGATAGTAATATCACTATATGCATCCGCTATTTTGGAACTTGGGCTTATATTACATTTATACACCCCAAGTCTCATAGTTCCACCAAGGTCAATGTTCTTATTGCCAGCTAGCTTAATGATTGGATGCTTACAGGTACAAAATTCTTCGGAGTGTACATCTTCAAGCTTAATGACATTGCGAGCAAATTCAATAACTGTAAGTTGCATACCAAGGCATATTCCAAAAAATGGGATGTTATGCGTGCGAGCGTAACTTATTGCCGATATTTTACCCTCTACTCCATCATCGCCAAATCCACCTGGAACGAGGATTGCATGAGAATTCTGTAATTTCTCTTCTATGAGTTTTTTGTTGATAGGTTCTTCACTCTTTTCCCTTGAGTTAAACCAATTTATTTTTATCTTGACCTTATTGCTAATAGCACCATGATTTAATGCTTCAACTAGTGACTTATACGCATCGGGGAATTCAGTGTATTTTCCTACTATAGACACAGTGACTTCCTGTGTTGGGTGCCTCATAAAGTGCACTATTTGATCCCACTCAGTTAACCTTGGTTTTGGCTTATTCAAGTGAAAATGTTCCAAAATTTGTGTGCCAAGTCCACATTGGTTATATAAGACCGGTAGCTCATATATATGGCTCACATCAGGAGCAGGTATTACATTAGGCAAAGAAACATTACAAAGATTGGCTATTTTTCTTCTTTGGTTATCAGAAATTTCTTTCTCGCTACGACACAGTATAACATCCGGTCGCAATCCTGCAAAATTTAACTCTCGGACTGAATGCTGTGTTGGTTTTGTTTTTAATTCTTGTGCTGCAGTAAGGTATGGTACCAAGGTCAAGTGTATAAGGATAACTCTTTGTTTTCCAAGCTTATAGCTGATTTGACGTATGGCTTCCAAAAAAGGTTGGCTTTCAATATCACCTACAGTTCCGCCAATTTCACATATTACAAAATCTAAACCTTCCGTACCATTAAAAATAAACGACTTGATTAAATCTGTCACATGAGGAATAACTTGCACAGTTTTGCCCAGATAATCACCACGCCTTTCTTTCTTCAGTAACTCATGATACACTTTACCAGTTGTCACATTGTCGTCTTTGGTTGCTTTAATTCCAGTAAAGCGCTCATAATGCCCAAGGTCCAAATCAGTTTCGGCACCATCTTCGGTGA
Source organism: Wolbachia endosymbiont of Madathamugadia hiepei (assembly GCF_013366855.1). NCBI lineage: Bacteria > Pseudomonadati > Pseudomonadota > Alphaproteobacteria > Rickettsiales > Anaplasmataceae > Wolbachia > Wolbachia endosymbiont of Madathamugadia hiepei. Next base: position 1,521 of record NZ_WQMP01000057.1, on the reverse strand, counting down.
CGAATACCTCTCCGTGTTGAATTGGGTTCATTGTTCCAGGATCGATATTCAGATAAGGATCAAGTTTCCTGATACGGACCCCAAAGCCATGAGCTTGGAGAAGTGCGCCTACACTTGAAGCAACTAAACCCTTGCCAAGTGATGAAACAACCCCACCTGTTACAAAGATAAATTTAGCTTCCTTCATCAATTTTCAAAAGGAACAGAAGTAGATTCATTTTCTTGTTTTTTTTCTAGTATAATCTTTTCTGCAATTGACTTCTTATGCACATCTTTTGAACATAATCCTGATAACAACAATGTGTTTATAATAAATAATCCGGCAACTATAGCCGTTGTTTTGCTAAGCGGGTTTGCAGAAGATTTCACCGGGATCATTGAATTGAGCCCCTGCTGTGAATTGCTAAAGCCACTCAGCGGGCTACTCCCAGGTGGCTGCAAAAGTACTAAAATTACTAGAACGACAACTAATATTATTTGGAGCGCACTGAGTATCGTTACTGACATTGTAATAGGGCTGAAAATAAAAATTTTAGGAGTATGAAGTGCATAAGTCAAGAGATCTATTCAAGTAAACGAGGGTTTTATCTGGAATAACAGAGATTTATTAAATATTTTATCTTAAGATCTTAATTTCTTATTATTAGGAAGTACACAGCAAGCAATTTATTGATGGTGAAAGATTACAAAAAAGGGCATAGAAGGCGCCTGAGAGAGAGAATTATTCTGGATAATGGACAATCACTGCTCGACTATGAGGTTTTAGAGCATATTTTGTACTCAGCATACAGTAGAATTGATGTAAAGCCAGTAGCAAAGAGTTTAATAGAAAATTTTGGTAGTTTAAATAAGGTTTTTAATGCTGATTTAGAAGCACTGCGAAACATTGATGGAGTCAACAATGCAGCTATATCTGCCATTTTTTGTGTAAAACAAGCCTTTGTTCGCTCTGCAAGAGAAGAAATAAAGGACCTGCCTATAATCAATAGTTGGAAAAAACTGCTTGATTACTTAAAAATAAGCATAGGAAGCCTCAATAAGGAAAATTTTCGCGTTATTTACATGAATAAAAAGTATCGTATAATGGTGGAAGACCTGGAAAACGTTGGTACAATAGATCAAACTCCCCTTTATGTTAGAGAAATCATAAAACGTGCTCTTTTAATTGGTTCAACGTCTATTGTAATATCTCATAATCATCCAAGCAGAGATACATAGCCCTCAAGTAGCGATATATCCCTCACTAGGCAACTAGCGGAGGCTTGCAAAAGTGTAGGAATAGAATTAATAGACCACATTATTATCACATTCGATAGCTATTTTCGTTTCAAGGAAAACAGGCTGTTGTAAAAGCTTTTATAGCTACAGTAACTTAGGTTTCCCAATGTTTTTAAAGAAGGGAAATGAGTCAAAAAAACTACTTGACAAATTTCGCCGTTACCCTTATTATATTATTGGAGCTATTCATTTAGCTTCAATCTGTGCAGATTAAACGACAAAAGTATCACGGTTAGCGTCTTA
>NZ_WQMP01000056.1:0-6282 GCF_013366855.1 Wolbachia endosymbiont of Madathamugadia hiepei | reverse complement strand
CCGGGAGTTACGCCACCAACCATTTTTGTTCCGTAGCTAATTGCTTGCTCTGAGTGGAATGTACCCTGTGCACCAGTAAAACCCTGGCATATTAATCTTGTATCTTTGCTTACTAAAATGGACATGATTTATTTCACCTCTTTTACTATTTTCTGTGCAGCTTCATCAAGTTCATCTGCAGCGATAATATTTAATCCTGATTCTTCTAAGATTCTCTTTCCTTCTTCAAAATTAGTACCTGATAACCTAACCACTAAAGGAACTTTTATACTCATTTCTTTTGCAGCCTCAACGATGCCACTTGCAATGATATCGCAGCGCATTATACCACCAAATATGTTAACCAAAATCCCCTTTACGTTACTATCGGACAATATAATTTTAAACGCTTCGGTGACAGTCTCTTTACTTGCTCCACCGCCAACATCCAAAAAGTTGGCAGGCTCTGCTCCATAGTATTTTATTATATCCATTGTTGCCATAGCAAGACCCGCACCGTTTACCATGCAACCAATGCTGCCATCCATTTTAATATAACTGAGCCCATGTTTTGAAGCTTCTATTTCTTCTTTCACTTCTTCTTTATAATCGCGGAGTTCCACAATCTCCGGATGACGGTATAAAGCGTTATCATCAAAATTGATTTTAGCATCAAGCGCAATAAAATCCCCAGAATTTGTTTCAACTAGTGGATTAATTTCTATTTGGCTTGCATCAGTTGCAATAAATGCATCATATATATTTTTTGCAACATTTGTTATTTTTTTTATTTGTTCTGAACCCAGATTAAAACCATCGCTTAATTTGCTGCTATCAAAACTTGTAAAACCTGCAGTATAATCAATATCAAATTTTACAATTTTTGTAGGAGAATTTTTTGCAACTTCTTCAATATCCATTCCACCTTCTGAGGAAAATATAAATGTTGGCCTACTGAGCTTTGGATCAACTACTAGGCTTAAATAATACTCTTTCTTAATGCTTGAGCCTTCCTCAATGTATACTCTCCTTACTTGCTGCCCTTTTGGTCCTGTTTGGTGAGTAATTAAAGTCATGCCAAGCATGTCCTTTATAAACTGCTTAGCTTCTTCAGCCGACTTTGCCAGCTTTACACCACCAGCTTTACCTCTGCCACCTGCGTGAATTTGAGCTTTAACCACAAGTACGTCAGACTTCAACTGGTCCGTTTGAGTCTCTACTTCTTCTGCAGATGTAGTAACAAAACCCTTTGGTACTGGGACATTAAATTTGCGCAAAATCTCTTTTGCTTGATATTCGTGAATATTCATAAAACAACCAATGATAAACTATTAAAAACTACCAACCATAACGCTGTCTTCTGCTTTCTTGTTGGCGCCTCTTTTTTTTAGCTTCAGCTTTCTTTTTAGCTCTCTTTTCTGATTTCTTTTCATAGTATTGCTTTTTCATTTTTATCCCTCTTCCTTCTTTTTGAATTGTTTTTTTCAATACCGGAAAAGCCCTATCTACATCACCATAATGAACTGATACTTCAATCAAACTTTATACCTCCTCTGGTAATTATCTCAAAAATCTACTTATAAATTAGAAAATTAACATTGTCAATTATTTTATAAACTTAGCTGTAATATAAGTGGGATGTCTTTAAAAAGACTTAACTGTTAAAAGCGTTGAAGCCTCTTAATTTGCTATGCAAAAAAATCATCTCATACACCGGAATGACGAAGTAGTGTCGTATCAGTTAAAATTCTCATTACTCACAGTATTTTTTTGTTGTTGACTCTGCTGCTTATACATAGCTTCAAAATCTATAGGATCTAGCATAAGTGGAGGAAACCTACCACTACTTGTAACCCTTGCAATTATTTCTCTCGCAAAAGGAAAAAGAAAAGTAGGCCCACCAATAAATAAAGCTTGCCTTATCTCTTCTGCACTTAGCTCTGCAAAGTTTTCTATTGAAAAAATACCACAATATTTCGTTTCACAAATGAAAGCAATACCATCTTTTATGTTCTCATCTTTTACCGTTGCTTTGGCTTCTATGTGCAAAGTAATTTCATGAAAAGATTTTTCTTTGTTCCCTCCTTCCTCGCCTTCAGCTCCTTCCAATCTCACTGAATTGATATTAACCATTACATTAATACCGGGAGCTTCTTTTGCAGAGAGAAATGGTAAATTCGGATTTTCAAACGATAGATCTTTAATATACTGACCATGAATTTTCATTTTGTGTTGTGACATTTTTCACGTCTCCTTATAATTAAGTTGAAGTATTTACACTTTCTTGTATAATATAACCATTTATAGATGAGTAGTAAACCTAAATTACAGATTGGTATAGGATAAGCCATTTTCATTAATAATTAATAACGTTCAGGTACTTTATATGCTAGGAAGTTGAGTTACTATGATAGAGCTCGTAATATATGCTTTATTGGCAGCATTCGTTTTTTCAAGGTTGTACAATTCTTTAGGAAAATCAACAAACCTCAACCTAAAAAAACTGACTAGTGCACTTGACATAAGCCAAAGTAGGGAAGATGTAGTAGAAAACATTGAAGATTACATCGATAGCAACGACAAAAATTCAATAAAAGCTACTTATGAGCAAATATTACAAAAAAATAAAGATTTCTCCGTTTCCCATTTCATGGAAGGTTCAAGCATAGCTTTCGAACTAATAATAAAGTATTTCAATCAAGGAAATCTGTCCCAGTTAAAACCTCTCTTGGATAAAGACTTATACAACAACTTTGCAGAGAAGATCAGATACCGTAAAGAGATACAAGAATCTATAATTGTTTCTATTGTTTCACAAAAGATTTTAGAAATAAAACTAGTAAAAAATGTAGTGTTTATTGCAGTATATTTCCTTTCAGAGCAAATTAACTCTGTTAAAAACGACAAGGGAGAGGTTATATCAGGTAGCACATCCACTATCAATCAAGTCGAGGATGTGTGGCAATTCAAAAAAAATATTACTTCATCAAACCCAAGCTGGTTGCTTACTTCCATAAACTATAAAAAGGCAGGTGATGGTAAAACGAACGTAAAGTATGAATAATTCTATTTAACATGGCAAATAAATTACGCGAAATAGTACTTGATACTGAAACTACTGGTTTGGATATCGAATCTGGTCACCGGATTATTGAAATAGGGTGTGTGGAACTAATTAACCGCATCCCGACAGGTAAAGTATTCCATCGGTATCTTAATCCAGAAAGAGGTATACCTTACCACTCATTTAAGATTCACGGCATTAGTGAAGAATCTTTAGAAGATAAACCGTTATTTTTAGATGTTGCATTTGAATTTCTTGACTTTATATCTAGCGATATTTTGATAATTCATAACGCTGAGTTTGATGTTAAGTTCCTCAATATGGAGTTGGGCAAATTGGGTGCTGGATTAATCTCTTCAGACAGAGTGCTGGATACATTACCACTTGCGAGAAAAAAGTTTGCAGGGTCACCTGCATCTTTAAATGCATTATGTAAGCGTTTTGATATATCGCTGGAGGATAGAGAATTACACGGAGCACTAATTGACGCTCAGTTGCTTGCAAAAGTGTATGTTGAGCTTACAGGAGGGTTACAAACTTTCTTGTTTGATAATCAGTGTGAACAGGATAACAACTTCACATTCATTAAGCACAAAGTACGTAACTTAGCTCGTAGGGAACACTCACCAAGTAATGAGGAAATTAACGAACATAGAAAACTGTTAGATACAATTAACAATCCACTTTGGAAGAAATTTATTGAATGGGTCAACAAATGAAGATACAATTTAATTTTACTAGGTGCTCTCTGAATGCTAAAGTTTGTAAGGTTATTATCTAGTATAGTAATAACATTAGCAGCCATTTTTCTTGGTTATTGTTATTTCACTAAAAAAGGCATATTTGCTCCAGCAGTAGTTCACAACGCAGAAGTTAAGATAGGAGGAGATTTTTCTTTGATTAATCAAGACGGACAGATCATACGTAGTAGTGATTTTAAAGATAAGTATATGATGATTTTCTTCGGATTTTCTTTATGTAAAAAGATTTGCCCTATGAATCTTGGAATAATTTCAGAAACGCTTGCAAAGCTAGGTGAGAAAACAAACAACAAGCTGCAAACATTTTTCATAACAGTTGACCCTAAACGTGATAGCACGGAAAAACTCAAAGAATTTCAGCAGCAATTTGACCATAGAATACAAATGCTGACCGGTGAAAGAAAAAAAATAGACGAAGTAATTGCAAATTATAAAGTATATGCCAGTAAAGTTGGTGGGGAAGAGGAAATTAATCATTCTTCAATAATATATCTTATTGGCCCTGGAGGAAAATATGTTACACACTTTGCAGCTGATCTAAATTCGGATGAAAGTCAATCTGATAAGATTATAGTTGAGATCAAAAAACATGTAAGTGAGCTATAGGCTTGCCTCATCTGTTTTGCGTTTAACGGATATCATTTTTGCCCGTAATTGTACACTAAGCTCAAGGTATTCGTTCAATAAAGTGTGAGATAGGTGCAAAGTTTTTTCTATGATGTTCTGTAATGCCATGGAGGTTTATAGCATCTATGTGCTCTTTTGTCCTATATCCTTTATTTTTATGCCAATTATATTCTGGATGTTGATCATGCAACTCTTGCATCAGCTTATCTCTTGTCACTTTTGCGATAATTGAAGCGGCTGCAATTGATATACTCAAACTATCACCGTTTACTATGGACCTCACCTGCCATTTTACTTTGGGTGGTTGATTACCATCAACCAGCACATAATCTAATTCTAGACCTAAGTTTGTTAATGCACGTTGCATTGAAAGTTTCGTTGCTTGTAAAATGTTGTATGAATTTATTTCTTCAACACTTGCTATTCCTATACCAAATTTTGCAACAGACGTTATTTTTTCATATAGAACTTGCCTGTTTTTAGCAGTCAACTTTTTTGAGTCATTAATTCCTTCAATGATTATATTTCTATCGGTAAATACTACTGCTGCAGACATTACAGGACCAGCTAGCGGACCCCTTCCAACTTCGTCCACTCCTGCTATCACTCCTGATAATTTATTTTCTAATGTGAAATCTGGGTATGCCATAAGTTTTTATAATAAGAAAGCTACAGTAAAGATTGAACAGGTAATGGCAATTATCCAAAATTTCATAACTATTTCATTTTCTGACCATCCCTTCTTTTCAAAATGGTGGTGTATTGGTGCCATAAGAAAAATTCTTCTTCCCTTCCCATACTTAAACTTTGTATATTTAAAATATAATACCTGGATAATTACAGATAGTGTTTCTATTACAAAAATTATTCCAATAACAGCGAAAAGCACTTCCCTTTTAATGAGAACGCTGATTAGTCCCAAAGCTGCACCAATTGATAAACTACCAACATCACCCATAAACATTTTTGCCAGGTGCGTGTTAAACCATAAAAAACTTAAAATTGCTCCTGCAAATGCAATACAGAATAAAATAATGTTCACGTTTGCTTGAGTTATGTACGCAATTAGTCCTAAAGAAACAAAAGAAGTGATAACTTGAGTTGCAGCAAGGCTGTCTAGACCATCTGTAATATTTACAGCGTTAGAGGAGCCGACAATCACAAATGCAGCAAACGGAACATATAGGCAGCCAAAGTCGATCGTTATTCCTTTAACTAGGAACGTTTTTGCAAAGTCTTCAGCAAAATACAGCTTAAATATGGACATACCAATTAGAGTGACAACAAATTGGATAAGTATTTTGATTTTTGCGCTTAAACCTCGATGGTTATTTGCTTTTAATTTTAGATAATCGTCAATAAATCCAATCAGAGCAAAAAATAGAGTTATAAATACCAGCAATAAGATCTCTGGCGTTAGTTGAGTCCAAAGTAGAATTGGCAGTAAAGAAGAAATCAGTATTACTATCCCGCCCATGGTAGGGGTATTTTTTTTTGTCATTAAATGGCTTTCTGGTCCACACAACCTGATTGGCTGTCCATTTTTGCTTACTTTTTTCAGAAGTTTTATAAAATAAGGGGAAAGAACAAACCCAAAAATAAACGAGGTAAAAAATATTTTTATAGATGAAGTCATCTATCTATTTAAATTAACCAATTGGGTATTATACCGGATACTCACAAATATCATAGTGCAGAGGATCTAGTATAGTCATTTAGAATAACCTAGATTTTAAGTATTGACGCTAACTATGGATTAACCGATAAAGAAAGAGCTCGAAATAGAGGGCTTTTTGGGTTGCATGGAATATGAAATAAGCGTAGAAAAGATGTGAACTAAAAAGTTAATAG